>JAQXPY010000168.1 GCA_029100885.1 Clostridiales bacterium
GTTTTACTGCAAAAAGCTTCTCGACCGTTACTTTGCAGAACAAGCTGACAGGATATTGCTGTTAGGTGATATCCTTTATCACGGTCCGAGAAATGAACTTCCGAATCAATACTCAACTAAGCCTGTTGCCGCCATGCTGAATGAAAGGGCAGGAGATATTTTTGCCGTAAGAGGAAACTGCGATTCAGAGGTCGATCAGATGGTACTGGAATTTCCTATTATGGCTGACTACTGTGTTCTGAGCATTGGTGATCGGCTGATATATGCCACTCACGGACATCTTTTCGGTGAAATGAATCCTCCTTTGCTTCATGACGGAGATATTCTTCTCTGCGGTCACACCCATGTTCCCGCATGCCGCAGGCATACCAAAGAAGCTGACCCGGCTGTTGCTTCCGGAAGCAGTTTTATCTATATGAATCCGGGATCAGTCTCCATCCCTAAGGAAAACAGCTGGCACGGCTATATGCTTATCGACGAAAACGGGTGTGTCTGGAAGGATCTTGACGGAATGGAAATGATGCGGTATCAGTTTTAACTTACTCTAATGTTTCATTCATACTGCCGGTACGGTAACCCAGCAGATCCAGCGTCACATAGGAAAATCCAAAGGATTTGAGCTGCATGTAGATGTTTTTCCGCACATCGTCTGCCATGATTTTTTCAAACTCCTCCGGCAGTATCTCAATGCGGGCGATAGTACCATGGATACGTACGCGCACCTGATGGAATCCCAGATCCAGCAGCAGCTGCTCAGCCCGATCCACCATCGCCAGCTTTTCCTCGCTGATGGTCTCTCCGTAAACGAACCTGGAGGACAGGCAGGCAAAGGACTGCTTATTCCAGGTCGGCAGACCCAATTTCTGGGAAAGCTCCCGGATCTCCGCTTTGTTCAGGTCCGCCTCCCGAAGCGGACTTTTTACACCCAGCTCCCGAACTGCTACCAGACCGGGGCGGTAGTCACCGTTATCATCCATATTGGAGCCCTCCGCCACGTTATCAAGGTCATGTTCCTTTGCAATGGCCCAAATCTTTTCAAACAGCTCATGCTTGCAGAGATAGCAGCGGTTTTTCGGGTTTTGCCGGAAGCCCTCAATATCCAGTTCCTCCGACTGACAGACGATATGGCAAATGCCGTTCTGCCTGCAAAATTCCTCTGCCTCTCTCAATTCCCGCTTGGGAAAGGAACAGGACTCGGCAGTCACCGCGATCACACGATCTCCCAGTACATCATGGGCGACCCGCAGCAAAAAGGTGGAATCCACACCGCCGGAAAAGGCCACGGCAACACTGCAGTATAGCTTTGTATTGTTTACGTACAGTCAGCACAACGGGGCGAAGATCCTCAGCAGTCCGTCTATCAGCCATTTCACAAAGCCTGTATCGATATTTTCCATGGTTCTCTCGCGGCTCTTTTCCTGAGTAATGAGAAAATCTGCTTTTACATCCTCTATAATCGGAACATTCCAGAATACTGTATTGTTCTCAAAATGCAGGAAAAGGCTCCTGTAATCGAGATTTACGGTTCCTATCGTACACAGCTCATCGTCTATGATGCAGCCCTTCGCATGAACAAAGCCCGGAGTATACTCGTATATCCTTACCCCTGCTTTGATCAGAGGATAATAATAGCTGCGAGACATGCGGTAGACGACCTTTTTATCAGGAATTCCCGGCATGATGATCCTCACATCCACTCCTCTTTCAGCTGCCTTGACAAATGCATCCAGAAGAAAATCCCCCGGCATCAGATACGGCGTATAGAACCATGCATATTTCTCCGCCTGGGACAGCAGATCGATATACAGATTATTGCTGACCTCCTCCTCTCTTATCGGAGAATCATAATATGACAGCGCAATACCGCGGGTGCCTTCGTATGAGTAAGACTCCCTGCCTCCCTCGTTGGGTTCATCCATGTCCGCAAGTCCTGCCTGGCGCTGTTCAAAATATGCTCTGACCATTTTCTTCGGGATCGGCTCCCCGGAAAAAGCATCCCAGAACTCTGCAAACATTCCTGTGAAGCTGTGTACGGGCAGTCCTGTCAGCCTGAAGCCTATATCCTTCCAGTGTCCGTATTTTTCCTTACTGTTAATATACTCATCTGCCAGATTGATTCCGCCGCTGTAAGCAATGCATCCGTCTATTACAAGCATTTTTCTGTGATCTCTGTAATTCACGGTACCCTTAACTGACTTAAGCGGATTAAAAGCGACGCATTTTATTCCTTTTTTCCTGAGAGCTGCAACATTTTCAGAAGAATATGTGGAAATACTTCCCAAATCGTCATACATCACTCTGACATCGACGCCCCGGGAGGCCTTTCTTGCCATGATCTCCACCATGGAGTCCCACATTTTTCCTTCTTCGATGATAAAATACTCTGCAAATATGAACTGCTCGGCCTGTTCCAGATCCTTAAGCATCCGGTCCCACATCAGCTCTCCGAGAGGAAAATACTGTACACTATCACAAAATGCCGGATAAGCCCCTGTCTTGTTCTGAACCGCCCCGAAGGTCTGGGCAAGCCTGCGGTTCATTCCCAGAAAACACAGTGCCTGAACGGTTCTTTCTCTGCCATCGACTTCCCTGAAAGCATTATTCAAAAAACTCAGGCTGTCTGTGCTTTTTTTACTGTTATCAGCTTTTGAACTGTTTTCACTGTTAACAGCCTTTAAGCTCTTATCACCATACCCGGACGCTTCGTTGCTTTCCTCCGATGCAATACCTGATACTGTTCCTGTACCGCTGATGCTCCCGGAGAAAAGCTCATTCAACATTTCCCGTCTGCTTCTGTCGGCCTTTTCCAGTTTTTTTCTGAGAGGTCTTGCGGTTCGTTTATTTCCGAACAGCAGATATAAAACAGCACCTGTTACAGGCAGTCCGATTATCACGAGCAGCCACAGTGTTTTATATGTACCCTCCGAATGGCTCGAAATAATGTACAGCACGAATATTACGGCTGCAAATGTCATCAGATAGCTGATCAGTGCAGCATAAGGTGCCAGCCATCGCAGCATTACAAAAAACCACAATGCCTGAAGAATGACCGCCGGCATCACGGCAATTATTCTTCTTATGATCCTGTTCATTATCAATACCTCTTTTTCTGCAGTTGCCTGCTGTATCACGAATGTTTTCAATCGGAAAACTTCACTGTCCATGCTACTCCGGCTATGATCACGGCTCCTCCTATGATCGTCATTAGAGACGGCCTTTCTCCAAACAGCATGAGAGCCAGCAGTGCGGCACACACCGGCTCCGCAAGCTTTACAGTGGATACAAATGCTGCCGAAACGTATTTCAATCCCCAGCTGAATACGCTGTGACCCAGTAGTGTACAGAATACAGCCATACCGATGGCACTGCCGTAATCGATCATTCCGTAGCCTGTCAGAGGAATCCCCTGAGCCAGCACCAGTATGAACGCGGTTATTCCTGTTATGATATATACCAATGTCGTATAAACAGTAGTGGATAGCTTTCTTCTGCAGATTTTTCCCATTATGGTATATACGGCCATACAGAAGGCTCCGAATACCGCCAATGCATCTCCCAGCAGCACATTGGAGCCTGCTCCCGAATCCGCCATTGCCACAACCGCACTTCCCGCAAAGGTCATTATTATCCCGAGCATTGCCTTTGCCGAAAGCTTTTCTCCCATGAATGGAACGGTGATCATCGGAACAAAGAATACCGAGGTATTGATAAGCAGGGTTCCGGAAGCAACCGAAGCCAGCCTCACCGACTCAAAAAATGATGCAAAATGCACTGCAAGGAATGTTCCGCTCACCACACAGCAGAGCAGGGTTCTGATATCCAGATTTGCTTTTTCCTTCTTCAGTTCCTTAAGAAAAGGGATAAAAAGAATAAGTACTGTGAATATCATTCTCCACAGCACTATGTATATAGACGGAGCCGTAAATACCTTTGCAAATATCCCCGAAAAAGATACTCCCACAACTCCGAGAAACACTATTATCTTCTGTCTGAGCAGCGATGAGGCTGCTTCATTTCCCTTCCCCATTTCCATATCCTCCATATTCCCGGATCATCTCTGTGCCGCGGATCGTCTCTGTGCCGCGGATCCTTTCATCTGCCCATCGCTGTCGGTCATTTCTCTGATTTGTAAATTCCGGCTCTTCAATAATCAGGTCTTATTATGACCTGCTTCTGAAGTTTACGGATCATTCGCCCTCAGTTTCTGAATACCACACCCTCAGCCTCAATATTTGATCCTGACTATATCGGCAGCGGTGATAACAAAGAGCTCATCCTTCTCTCCGCCGCCGGCAATCTCAACTATATCGCCGTCGGTATATTCAAATTCTGCCCTCAAAACACCGTTTTTTCCGTATACATAAAGTCTGTTTTCCGACCTTAATACAGTAAAGCTTTCCGTCATGCACATTTCCTGACAGTCAAAATCCAGCTCTATCTCCGCCTTTT
>JAQXPY010000169.1 GCA_029100885.1 Clostridiales bacterium
GGTACAAGCGGAAATTTAAGCATATGTCTTCGTGACAAGGACAGGACACTCATGGCCATCAGTCCTTCCGGTATGGACTATTTTTCTGTAGCCCCTGAGGATATTGTTGTGACGGATCTCGAAGGCAATATTGTTGACGGAGGCAGAAAGCCTTCCAGTGAATGGGCTCTTCATGCCTTGTTTTACAGAAACAGACCGGATGTGAACTCGGTAGTACACACTCATTCTCTGTACTGTACAACCTTCGCAGTCCTGAAAATGCCGATAAAGGCAGTCCACTTTGCTATCGGTGCCGCAGGAGTATCAGAAGTCAAGTGCGCTCCCTACGAGCTGTTCGGTACGGAAGCTCTTGCTGAGACTGCTGTGCGTGAGTGCGGCAGCGCAAACGCTGTTCTGCTTGCAAATCACGGTATAATCTGCTGCGGCAGCTCAGTCCTGACAGCCTTTAGTCTTGCGGAAAATATGGAATACTGTGCCAGACTCCAGTACCAGGCTATGAGTATCGGAACTCCCGAGCTTATTTCCGATGAGAACATGATCGATGTTTTCAAACGGCTCAGCGTCTACGGTCAGAAGCGTTGATCCAAATTAAAGGATCCGCATCTTAATTGATGCGGATCCTGTTTATATACTGTATAGCTGTCTCAGGACTGTCTTAATTGCTGCCGGATATTTTTGATATCTGTATCATTTTTATCTTCTTGCCATCAGAGATTTGATGCCCTTTTCAAGACCGTCCACCGACAGATCATACATTTTAAATATTCCTGCCAGCTCAAGATGGGTCTGTGACCAGTAATTTCTCTGTGTAGGAAGCGGCTCCGGATTGAGCCATATCAGATACGGAAAATGATCTTTCAGACTGTACAGTCTGTCAAGCCCCGTATTCTCGTCATACGACCTCGTTCTCCAGTCATATCTGCGCTCCACCAGCTCATGAGGGTTCATGGCTGCATCGCTGACGATTATCACCTTATACTCACTGCCGAAGTTATCCAGCAGCCAGTCTGTGGTCACGCTGTCTTTTCCGAACAGCTCAGGCGTCTTGTATACCTTGTCATATATACAGTTATGGAAATAGAAGGTATGCAGCTCCTTGAAAAAGTTTGATTTAGTTGCCGCATGGAAAAGCATATTGCACATGGAGCTGTACCAGTCCATGGAGCCCCCGCTGTCCATAAGCAGAATAAGCTTGACAGCATTCTTGCGCGGATTCTTCATCCTGATCTTCAGCACACCTGCATTATTTCCGGTGTCCTCAATAGTGCCGTCGATATCCAGCTCCTTTTCTGCAAACGGGTCATCCGTACTGAAGCTGCGCAGCTTCCTGAAGGCAACCGTAAGCTGCCTGTTATCCAAAACCTTGTCAGTCCTGAAATCACGGAAATTACGCTCTGTTGCAACAGACATGGCAGTCCTGTGCATCCCCTCTCCACCTATACGAATGCCGTTTGGAAACCATCCGCTGTTGCCATAGCCTGTCTTGCCCTGAGTACCGACCCATTTGGTTCCGCCGTTGTGTTCGCCGTCCTGCTTTTCAAGGGTCTCCTTCATTTTCCTGAGAAGCTCCTCAAAATCCTGATCCTTGTACTCACCCATCATATCGTCATAAAAATCCCTGTTGAGTGTGTCCTTTGGATTCTGGAGCCATTTCATGACCTCATCCGGAACCGGTCCCTCATAAGGTACTCCCTTGAACACCTCAACAAAGGTCTGGTCGAATTTGTCAAATTCGACCTCTGACTTGACGACAATGGCACGTGCAAGGTGATAGAAGCCAGTGAAGCTCTGTTTATGCAGTCCCTTCTCAAGAGCACTCATGAGCGTCATCCACTCATTGAGCGAAACATCCAGACCGTTTTTTCTTAATTTATAGAAAAATTGAAGAAACATATTATGCTCACCGTTCTATAATCAGAACTTTCCGTTCCTGCTGAGTGTATTGATATCCTTATCCTTCTTCAGAAGAACTCCGGCATACGGAATGCTCTTCTCGATCATTTCCGGATCCACTCCGCTTACAGACAGAGCTCTGATCCAGTCAATAAGCTCGGAGGTGCTCGGCTTCTTATCAATGCCTCTCATTTCCCTGATCATATAAAAGGCTGCCATAGCCTGGGAAACAAGCTTCTCGTCAAGATGATCAAAGTGAACGCTGATGATCTCCTTCATCTGCTCCTTATCCGGGAACTCGATATAGTGGAAAATGCATCTTCTCAAAAATGCATCAGGAAGCTCCTTCTCCGCATTGGAGGTAATTATAACGATAGGCCTGTTCTTGGCCTTGATATTCTCTCCTGTCTCAGGAATGCTGAATTCCATCTGATCCAGCTCCCAGAGCAGATCGTTAGGGAACTCTATATCAGCCTTATCTATCTCATCGATAAGCAGAACCACCTGTTCGTCGGAGGTAAATGCCTCTCCAAGCTTTCCGAGCTTGATATAATGAGCGATGTCATCCACACCATGGGTTCCGAACTGACTGTCATAGAGTCTCTGCACTACATCATATACATACAGACCGTCCTGTGCCTTTGTGGTTGATTTGATATTCCAAATAATAAGCTTTTTTCCGAGAGCATGCGATACCGCCTCCGCAAGCTTGGTCTTGCCGGTACCCGGTTCACCCTTTATCAGCAGCGGCTTCTCCAGCGCCATTGCAATATTGACTGTTGCAAGCAGATCCTCGGATGCAACATATTTATCATCTCCGCGAAAGGCTTCTGTGTTGTTCTGGTTCATAATAAACTCCTCTATTTACGGTAAATCTTTGCGGCAAATGCTCCGACTGATACATCAGATATTGATGACAGCCTTCTCGCCGGTCGCCCCGGCAATCACCGGAGCAAGCTTCTCAAGGTAGCGTTCTACCTGCTGAGGGCAGCGTCCGATATACTTTGACGGCTCAAGAATATCGTTGATCTCATCTTCCTTAAGTCCCAGCTTAGGCTCAGCTGCCAGAAGGGACATGAGATCTCCTTTTTCACCGTTCTTCATTCTTTGAGTGGCTTTCATCGTACAGCCTCTGATTATCTCATGGAGCTCCTGACGATTTCCGCCTCTCTTAACCGCCTCCATCATGATATTCTCTGTTGCAATGAAAGGCAGATACTCAAGAACGGCACTCTCGATAACCTTTTCGTTGACTCTCATTCCCGATGCAACATTGGCGGCAATGATGAGAATGGCATCCGCACAAAGGAAGCCCTCCGGCAGGGATATTCTTCTGTTGGCCGAATCATCCAGCGTTCTCTCAAGCCACTGTACCGAGGCTGTCATAGGTGCATTCATAGCATCCGCCATCAGGAATCTTGCCAGAGAGCAGATGCGCTCGCAGCGCATAGGATTGCGCTTGTAAGGCATTGCCGAGGAGCCGATCTGATTCTCCTCAAAAGGCTCATCGATCTGTCTGTCGTGCTGCAGCAGTCTGATATCGTTAGCCATACGGTAGCAGCTCTGGGCGATGGATGAGAGGCAGTTGAGGATCCTTGAATCCTGCTTTCTCGGATATGTCTGACCGCATACATCGTAAACCTCATCAAAGCCGAAGGTCTCACATATCATCCTGTTCATCTCATCGATCTTTTCATTGTCACCCTCAAAAAGATCCACAAAGCTTGCCTCAGTACCGGTCGTTCCCCTGCAGCCGAGAAGCTTTAACGTTCCCAATACGTAATCCAGTTCCTCCAGATCCGAAGCAAGATCCTGTATCCAGAGACTTGCTCTCTTTCCGACTGTAACCATCTGAGCCGGCTGGTAATGTGTGTATCCGAGTGTAGGAAGCGACTTGTATTTGTCGGCAAACTCAGCCAGAGCGGCGATCACATTGATAAGCTGCTTTCTGATATGGAGCAATGCATCTCTGTAAATGATGATATCGGCATTGTCCGTAACATAACAGCTTGTGGCTCCGAGATGAATGATGCCTGCAGCCTTAGGCGCAACCTTGCCATAGGCATAGACATGAGCCATAACATCATGGCGGACTTCCTTTTCCCTCGCCCTTACAACATCATAATCAATATCTTCAATATGAGCCTTCAGCTCCTCGACCTGTTCTTCAGTGACCGGAAGACCAAGCTTGTGCTCCGCCTCCGCAAGGGCTATCCAAAGCTTTCTCCAGGTCCTGGATCTGGTGTCTGCGGAGAACAGTCTGAGCATATACTCGGAGGCATATCTCTGAGACAACGGTGATTCGTATTTATCATTCATATCGGGTTTCCTCTCAAAAAATAATAATTTATCTGCTATATATGTGACTTGACCTGATGCTACAGATTGTCAATCACCGGGCGGCTCCTGATCCGAGATCCTCGGATGATTCCTGATTCGAAATTCTCGGACGATTCCTGATCCGAGATCCTCGGATGATCATAGTATATGAATATGAGATCAACCGTTATCAACCGTTATCATCTGAAGATAATAGCATCTCTTTTTGCACCGACCGATACGTAAGATATACGGCATCCGATGGCCTTTTCCACATATTCAATATAGTTTCTTGCTTCCTCAGGCAGCTCCTCATAAGTCCTGATGCCCGAGATATCACATTTCCAGCCCGGCATGCTTGTGAATACAGGCTTAGCCTCCGGAAGCAGTGCAGGGAACGGGAACTCATCCGTTTCCTCTCCGTTGACCGAATATCTCGCACAGATCGGTATCTCATCCATATAGTTAAGAACATCCAGCTTTGTCAGAGCGATATCCGTAGCGCCCTGCATTCTGACACCGTATCTTGTGGCAACAATATCGATAGGTCCCACTCTCCTCGGTCTTCCGGTCTTGGCTCCGTATTCTCCTCCGGCCTCGCGAAGCCGCTCAGCCTCGCTGCCGAACCACTCACAGGTGAACGGTCCCTCACCGACACATGACGAATATGCCTTGACTACTCCGACGACCTTATCGATCTTCACTCCCGGCATGCCTGAGCCTACAGGCGCATATGCTGCCAGTGTATTGGAAGAAGTAGTCATAGGGTGGATCCCGAAATCCAGGTCTCTGAGAGCTCCGAGCTGAGCCTCGAACAGCACCTTCTTACCTTCCTTCTCTGCCTTTTCAAGGAAGAGACCTGTATCACAGATAAACGGTTTAAGCCTGCTGCCGTAATCCTCCAGCCATGCCATCAGCTGCTCGATAGTATAAGGCTGTGCTCCATATACTCCTGTCAGCGTAAGGTTCTTCCATTCAAGCAGATCCGCAGCATGCTCCTTAAGATGTTCCGGATAGAACAGCTCTCCAGCCAGGATAGTCTTTTTCTGATACTTGTCAGAGTAAAACGGTGCGATTCCCTGCTTTGTCGATCCGAACTTCTTGTCTGCAAGTCTTGCTTCCTCAAGTCCGTCAAGATCGCGATGCCACGGAAGCAGCAGTGACGCTCTGTCGCTTATCTTAAGATTGTCCGGTGTAATGCTGACTCCCTTGCTTCTCACATCTTCGATCTCCGTCCAGAGATTTTCAAGATCAAGTGCCACTCCGTTTCCAAGGATGTTGACCGCTCCCTCACGGAAGACTCCGGAAGGCAGCAGATGCAAAGCAAACTTTCCCTTATCGTTTATGACTGTGTGACCGGCATTTCCGCCGCCCTGATATCTGACAACGATATCATAATCCTCCGTCAGAAGGTCGACCATTCTGCCCTTTCCTTCGTCACCCCAGTTGATGCCTACAATAGCACAATTTGACATATATTATCTCCTCTGTGGATTATACGAATATACATTCACATACGTAATCGATGCGCCATCGTGCATGTATATTTATACATGTTTCGAAAAAATAAAAAAAATTCGGAAATATTATATCACAACGAGTTCCCTTTTTGTATTTTTTCTGAACAAAAACCTAAGAAACAGCAGGAAACCGCTGCCTCTGAAGAGTTAATACAATCATCTTCCGCTTCACTCTTCGATATGCTCCATTCCGAATTCAATAATATTTCTGACATGGTCATCGTCCAGAGAATATAAAGCAGATTTTCCTTCTCTTCTGTATTTTACCAGCTTGGAGCGCTTCAATATCCTAAGCTGGTGTGAGATAGCGGATACCGTCATGTTCAGTGTCTCCGCCAGTTCTCCCACGCTGACCTCGTCCTTGCTGAACAGGCAGAAAAGTATCCTGATACGGGTAGAATCCCCGAAGGTCTTAAACAGCTCTGCCAGATCATACAGCTCTGTTTCACTTATTCGTTTATTGTAAAAATCAGTCATTATTTTCCTTTTTCAGCAGAGTTACTGCCGTTTATCAGAGCTTTGATACGCTGAGAGCCCTGATCGCATTGAGGACAGCGATCACCATTACACCTACATCTGCAAAAATTGCCGCCCACATATCAGCTATACCCATGGCACCGAGTATCAGACACAGTATCTTGATACCTATAGCAAACCAGATATTCTCATATACTATTGCCATACACTTTTTCGATATCCTTACTGCCTTAGGGATCTTCAGAGGATCATCATCCATAAGCACGATATCCGCCGCCTCGATCGCCGCATCCGAACCGAGAGCTCCCATGGCAATTCCTATATCCGCCCTTGACAGAACCGGCGCATCATTTATGCCGTCTCCTGCAAATGCCGTCTTTCTGCCCTGAGGCTGGGCATCTATGATGCGTTCCAGCTCACTCACCTTATCCTCCGGCAGAAGCTCATATCGTACTTCATTCACCCCAAGCTCAAAAGCAACTGCTTCAGCGGCACTTTTCACATCTCCGGTCAGCATTACGGTTCTGATGCCTGTTTTAGACAGCTCACTGATCGCTGCAAGGGAATTTTTCTTTATTCTGTCCGAAACAACTATACAGCCCGCATATTTTCCCTCTTCGGCGATATATACTATCGTTCCCGGAAGAGAACAGGAATTAAATATTATTCCGGCATCCTTCATCAGTACAGCATTTCCGACATATACCTCCCTGCCGTTGACCCTTGCCATAACGCCTTTTCCGCCGATCTCACGAACATCAGAAACCGCTGCTGCATCAGCTCTTTTACCGAATGCCCGTTCAATGCTCCTGCTGACGGGGTGTGTGGAATACAGCTCAGCAGCCGCAGCGATCCCGAGGAGTCTTTCCCTGTCATAGCCCTCTTCAGGCAATACATCGGAAACCTCAAATACACCCTCTGTCAAAGTGCCTGTTTTATCAAACACAACGGTTCCTACCTTGGAAAGAGCCTCAAGAAATACCGAGCCCTTGACCAGAACACCTGCCTTTCCGGCGCCTCCGATCCCTGCAAAAAAAGTCAGAGGAATACTGATAACGAGGGCACACGGACAGCTGATCACAAGAAATGTCAGTGCCCTGTAGACCCATGTGCCGAATCCCGGCGCATTGCCCTGCACAATATTGAAAAGCGGAGGCAAAACCATAAGCAGCAAAGCAAGTCCGCATACAGCAGGTGTATAATAATAAGCAAATCTTGAGATAAAATTCTCAGACCTTGATTTCCTTGATCCTGCGTTTTCCACAAGCTCCAGTATCCTCGACACTGTAGATTCGCCAAATTCCTTGTCAGTCCTGATATGAAGCTTTCCGGACAGATTGATACATCCGCTTATAACCGCATCTCCTTCTGCCACGTTTCGAGGCACGCTCTCTCCGGTCAGTGCGCTTGTATTGAGAGAACTGCTGCCTTCGATAACAGTCCCGTCGATAGGAATTCTGTCTCCCGGTCTTACAGTTATAATTGTACCAACAGCCACATCATCGGGATCAACGCTTTCTATCTCGCCATTCTCATTTTCAATATAAGCACAATCAGGTCTGATATCCATAAGCTCAGATATGCTGCGCCTGCTCTTTCCTACAGCATAGCTCTGAAACAGCTCCCCGATCTGATAAAAAAGCATTACGGCCACACCCTCGGAATACTCTCCGAGGCAAACCGCACCCACAGTTGCTGCAGCCATCAGAAAATTCTCATCAAAGGGCTGAAGGTTCTTTACTCCGTATGCAGCCTTCTTCAGAATATCATAACCGATGATCAGATATGGAATCATGTACAGGACAAATCCTGTCCGTCCATCAGTATTGATAAAATGAAGTCCGATCAGAAGTATCGCCGATATGACTATCCTTCTGAGCACTTTCTTCTGTTTTTTGCTCATAAATAGATCTCGCAGTCCTCCTCGACCTTTTTGCAGCTCTTCAAAACCTCCTGCATAACAGCCTTGGCATCTGCGCCCTCCTCAAACTCAACATTCATCTTAAGTGCCATAAAATTGACCGTACACGCCTTGACGCCCGCAGTCTTCTTAGCGGCATTCTCCATCTTGTTTGCACAGTTGGCACAGTCCACTTCGATCTTATATGTTTTTTTCATTACGCTGCTCCTTCTTTATCACTAAATTTATTCATTTGAACAATTGTTCAAATATAATTGTATTATAACCCCGTCAGTATTCTTGTCAAGCTTTTATTCTCTATCATATAACTTATCAGACATCAGGCTTGCTTTTAGAGCCGATAACACTCTGCAGAATTATAAAAGACCTTTGACTATGCAATTTACTGCATGATCAAAGGTCAGTGAAAGATTTGCTGCAACTCTCTTATCCAAGAATAAGATTAGGAAGGAATGTCACGATTCCCGGGAAGAAAGTAATTGCTAACAGACACAGTATTAACGGAATATAGAAAGGAGCTGTTGCTTTTATCATTCTGTCCAATGAAATATGTGCTACCTTTGCTGTTGCATAAAGACACATTCCTACAGGAGGCGTAAGCAGTCCGATCATAAGATTCAGCACTATCATCACACCCATATGAAGCATATCAATTCCAAGTGCTGAAGCAAGCGGTGCAAGGATAGGCACCAGTATAATAAGAGCAGCGTTTGTTTCCATAAAGCATCCTATAATAAGGAAGAATACATTCAATAACAACAGTATTATTACTTTGTTCTGTGTTACAACAAATATTGCATTCATCAGCATTACCGGAAGCTGTGTTCTTGTAAGCAGATAGCCATATAATGAAGATGCACAGACTATGAACATTACTGATGCTGTATCCTTACCAACATCTCTTAACACAACAAAGAAGTCTTTCCATGTGATTTCACGATATACAAACATTGTCAAAATAAATGCATATAATGAAGCCACTGCTGCTCCTTCAGTTGGTGTGAATATTCCTGTCATAATGCCGCCGATCAGTATTATCGGGGTCAATAACGGAAAGAATGCCTGCTTGAAGTCAGTCCATATTTCGTATTTTTTCGGGAACTTCCTTTTCGGATAATTCCTTTTTACCGAATAATAGTAAACCATTATACATAACGAAATGCCTACAAGCAGTCCCGGAATCAGTCCTCCTATCAGCAGTTTTGCTATTGATACATTTCCGGCAGAAACTCCAAAAACAATAAGAGGAATACTTGGAGGTATGATAGGACCGATAGTTGAAGATGCCGCGGTTACTGCTGCTGAGAAATCTTTATCAAATCCTTCATTGCTCATTGCTTCAATCTCAATGGTTCCGAGGCCGGCAGCATCCGCTACCGCAGATCCGCTCATTCCTGCAAAAACAATCGAGGCAAGCACATTTGCATGTCCGAGTCCTCCCGGAACCCATCCCACCATTGTGTTGCAGAATTTAAAAATTCTTTTTGTAATTGATCCTGTATTCATCAGTTTTCCTGCAAGCAGGAAAAACGGTATTGCCAAAAGAGTAAAGTTATTGGCAGAAAATGCCATTTTTGTTGCTACAACATCATAAGGAATGGATCCTCTGGTAAGAATAAGAACAAGTATAGCAACAAGTCCTATTGCATATGGCGCTCCAAATCCAAGTAAAAAAAGAGCAACCAAGCCGATTAAGAAAACAGCTATTATCATGATTCTTCATCCTCCCTGATCAAGGATTTTCCGGAAATAAATTCCTTGATGTTTCTGATCATATAAAAAATCTGATATACGATCATCAATGGACATCCTATAAAAAGTGGAATGAAAAATATTTTCTGAGATACATCAGGAAGCGATCCCAGATAACTGATCGTCATCTGGTATGCATAATAAGAGCCTATTATCAAAATGACATTGAATATTATTGATAATATAGAAACTATCGTCTCCCAGAGTCCATGCAATCTCGCAGGAAGCTTCTCAATCAGCATCGTAGTGCGTACTTCGCCATTCTCCCTTTCAAGAAGTATTGCTCCAAAAAATACAACATAAATATAAACAGCTCTCATGAGCTCTTCAGTCCATGGAACAGAAATTTTTATTACGAACCTGAACATAACCTGTGCGATTCCTAATACCGTGACCAACAATACTGAAGACACAGTCAGCACTGAACCAAGGCAATTAATGCATTTGTCGATTTTATTCCACAAAGCAGTTTCCTCTCTTTTCACTGATTTTTCCTTAAACGGGGCGGATATGATATCCGCCCCATGAGTTGTTCTGCTGTTGAGATCATTCTCCAAGCTTCTTATATACGGCTTCCTTTGCAACAGGTGAAAGTGTATCTGCGCATGCCTTAATTGAATCCATTGCAGCTGTTCTGAACTCATCCTTGTCTACTTCAACAAATGTATGTCCCTCAGCCTTCATTTTCTCGATTATCTCATCCTGACGTGCCATAAGACCACTGTTGCACTCATCAAGAGCTTCCTTAGCCGCTTCATCAAACGCCTTCTGATACTCCTCAGGAAGACTGTCATAGAAATCACAGTTTACTGCCCAGGTATAGAATGTATTGATATGGCTTGTCAGCATTGTATGTGACTGAACCTCGCAAAGACCTGCCTGATAATATGTCTCAATAGGATTTTCCTGTCCATCTACGACATTTGTCTGAAGGGCAGTGAATACCTCTGACCAGTTTACAGGAGTTGTAAGAGCGCCAAGACTTCCCCAAACATCAAGATAGAACTTTGTCTCAGGAACACGAAGCTTAAATCCGGCAAGATCAGCAGGATGCTCGATAGCCTTGTTTGCTGTAAGCTGACGAGGAGCTCTCCACTCACGTCCGACAATATACATATTGCCATCATTCTTTACCTTAGCGTCAACTTCATCAGAAATGGACTCCCAGTAATTGATTGACTCGTTTATATCCGAGAAAACAAACGGTATAGATGTCGCATTATACTCCTGAAGCAGCTGAGTGGTGAAAACGTCTCCAAAAAGAGCAAACTGTATCTCATTAGTCTTAATCTGCGTAAGATTCTCCTGTTCTGTTCCGAGAGATGCTCCGGCAAATACACTTACCTTTACATGTCCATCTGTTTTCTCTGAAAGAATCTCTCCAAATTTCTGAACTGTAAGATCCTCAATAGCGCCTGCTGTTGTATGAAGAGCTGCAACACACTCATACACAGTGTCATCAGCCGGAGCTGCTGCTTCTGTTGATGCAGCCGACTCTGCCTTTGTCTCTGCTGCCGGTGCAGCAGTTGTTGCTGTCGATGACGAACTGCCGCATGCTGTCATCGTTACTGCCATAGCAGCTGCCATTGTTAATGCTAAAAACCTTTTCTTCATTTTTTCCTCCTTGAATGTGAAACATTTATTCTAATGAGATCTTCCCATTAAAAACTTCTTTAAACCCTTATAACACTCTTTATGATGAACTTTTCTTTCTTGTCCTGCATTTCAAATGCTTCCTGGGCTTCTTCAAATTTGAACTCATTGGTAATAATACTGTTGAAGGCTTCCCCGTGTTCCTCCAGCAATCGGACTGCACCTTCAAAATCCCGATATGTATAATTCAGTGAGCCTCTCAGGTTTAACTCCTTGAATACTATAGGATATGTATTCAGAGTCATATTCTTTGTGATCATCGCATAGTACACGATATTGCTTCCGGGCGTAGCAATATTAATAGCCTGTTCCAGGATGGTATCGGCTCCGGCACCAATCACAATATTTAAAACAGCATCATTACCAAAAAAGCTGCCGGCCGCTGTTTTAATATCTGCTTTATTCGGATTTACGACAACATTCGCACCTATTTTCTTCGCCAGATCAAGATTTCTGTCATCGATATCCGTTGTCATTATTCTTTTGAACCCATAACTTTTTGCAATAGACAAGATCATTAATGCTATTGCGCCGGATCCAAGTATCAGAAGGTTTTCACTGTGATCTGCAGGAAACCTTTCTATTGCATGTACCGCCACTGCCAGTGGTTCAACGATTGCTCCCAGCTTTAAAGGCACATTTCCCAGATCAATCAGAACCGATGCGGGTGCAACAAAGTATTCCGCAAAGGTACCATTCCATTTTTCTGTGCCGGGCAGAATCTTTTCAGCACAAAGATTGGTCTTTCCTGCTCTGCAGGCAGAGCACTTTCCGCAGCCTATCTGAGGCATTACTGAAACACGGTCTCCTGCTTTCCAGCCTTTAACGTTTTTTCCTGTCTTCTCTATAACTCCGGACAGCTCATGTCCTAACATTACAGGAGGAATTCTGAACGCATGCTGTCCTCTATAGGCATGAAGATCGGAAGCGCAAACACCAAGATAAGCAGTTTTTATCAGAACATCATCGTCTCCGCATTCTGGTATGTCTACTTCTCTATATCCAATTCTATATGGTTCTTCAGCATATATCGCCTTCATTTCACTCCTCTCTCCCAATATATCCTCAGGTAAACTGTCCGTTGTTTTCCTCAATGAGTTTTGCCCAGCCTTCCATAGATTTTTCTACAGCTTGCTTCAGCCTGACATAATCTCCGCTTTTAAGCGCTTCCAGAATACTTATGTGATGATCTACCGTATTCAAATGCAAAACATTGTTCTTTTGAAGCAAAGTCGTAAAGGTCATTTTTGAGCTGAAACCATCAAGTACGTAATTATAAATATTCTCAAGAATTGAGTTTCCACAGGCAGATGACAATAATGTATGAAAAAGGATATCATTCTCCACCATTTCATCTATTGATGCATCTGATTCGATCAGCATCTGCTGTTTTCTTATATTTTCCTCAAGCTCCGGCAATATACCTTCCAAAGCTTCCTGTTTTTTCATCAAAATTGTTGAAATACTGAGCTCCAAGAATAATCTTGCTTCTCCAATCTCTTTACCAGATCCATCCAGAAGCAAAAGAGAAAAGGCAAGCGGATTGAGACTGTTTTTTGAAACCTTTTCGTTCACATACGAACCATCACCCGGTTTGATGGAAATGATGCCCAGCATTTCCAATGATTTCATAGCCTGTCTGACTGATCCTCTGCTTACACCGTACAATTCCACCAGTTCAGGTTCAGAAGGAAGCCTGTCTCCCGGTTTCAGCCTTCTGTCAATCAATGCCTGCTTGATTTCTTCAATAACATGATCAGGCGCAGACTTCCTTTGCTGATGCTTTGCAGCAAGCATAGTTTTTTTCATCTTCGATGTTCCTTTCTTAATGCCATATGTATTCTACGACTTATTGTATAACCATTTCAAGATTAAACATTAAACATTTAATCTTTATTTTTTTGTATAATATTTATATAAATTGTCATTCTCTATTGTAATTATCTATTGTCACTAACTAATTTTGTTATACAGATTTTCTCAATTCTGTTTTGAATAATGATCAGTATTTTTTTTATATACAAATAAGGCTTCGACACCGTCAGTACATGGATCAACGGTATCGAAGCCAGAATCATAAAATAATACTCATTAAATAAACCGAACTGCTGTTCCGTAGGCAAGAACCTCTGCTGCTCCCTGCATTATTGAGGACGAGCTGTATCTTACTCCAACGACCGCATCTGCACCGACCGCTTGTGCTTCTGCGATCATCCTTTCGGTAGCTATTTGCCTTGCCTCCGATAGCATTTCAGTATATCCGGAAAGCTCTCCTCCTACGATCGTTTTCATCCCTGCCATAAAGTCCTTACCGATGTTCTTGGAATGTACCGTAGTGCCCTTGACGATTCCGATCGCCTCAATATTTTTTCCCGGTATTGAGTGAAGCCTCACACGACTAAAGTCGCGTGCCTCCAGACTGCCGTTCCGGCAGACAGGACTCGCTGACCACAGATACGGTCCCATACCGGACATTTATGCCGCAGCATAAAGCTCTGCATTGAGACTAATGAGTGTGGACAGTGTGCAGGTGCTTCTCTTTACGCATCCCGGGACTTTTGCCGCGATGCGCTGCCCTTCCGTTACCGGAAGGGACTTGATAAGTTCGCGCACGAAATACCGTGCGCCTATGTTGTAAGAGGCGTTTAAATCACAGTTATAGACTTTTCCTGTGGTAAACTCAC
>JAQXPY010000170.1 GCA_029100885.1 Clostridiales bacterium
CAGTATCAGCGACATTTCCTTTTCGACATTTTCTTCCGTAAACTTATTTACCGGAGACATGCCAACAATACAGCCCTTTTCACCAACCAGCTCCTCTATATCATCAATGGCTCTGTGAGTAACCTTTGAGGTATCACCCTCCTCAAAGGTTATATCCATGACGGCGCAGCCGTCCTTGTAATATTCCTCGATGTCCTCCTGCCGGATAAAATCGGATGATGTGTATATGCTCTCGGTCATATCCGCCCATATGACCTGATCGACTCCATCGATCATTTCTATCTCATCCTTGATATCCTTTGCTTCATACAGTGTGACATCCTTCAGCATCAGCCTTCCTGTACCCGGATAGCCGAAGGTATCCCTCATCTTTTCAATGGCTATCTTGGATGGCGCTGTCTCCGGCAGGTACTTTGTCAAATCATAGTTGACTCCCACAAATAATGACAGAAAAATACTGCCTATAACTGCTGCTGCGACCAATGTGAATATCTTTCGATTGTTGTCAACGATAAAATCGGCTATGGTATATCCTTTTCTTCGTTCTCCCGCAGTCTTTTCTTTTTTGCCGCGTGCTTTGTCTCTGATTTTTCGAAATATTTTATCCATATATCATTATATTTATTGACATGTGTTGATTAAGATGCTACAGTCAGTTATTGTAGATTTTGTTTATAAAAAACACAATAATCAATTTTATTCATTAAGAACATTAATAGACTTAATTTCGATTATTGTTTATTAACTTATAAAACTTTAACAATTCAGCACCTGAAGGATTGAAGCAGGAAAACCTTAATCAGAGATAGCTTAAGCAGCAAGATAGACAATTCCTTGCCGGTTATAAGGGATATTACCCATTTTTAGATTGCATCATACAGGAGATGAAGAAATGTCATCCGAGATAACCACGAAACAGATTGATGAACAGTTAAAAACCAATGCAAATGTTGACAGAAGAATCAGGAAGACAAGATCCGCCCTGAAAAGCAGCCTGAATGTTCTGCTGCAGAAGAAAAATATCAAGGATATCTCTGTCAAGGAACTTACCGATCTGGCAGATGTCAACAGAGGAACCTTCTATCTGCACTATAAGGATGTTTTCGATCTTCTCGAACAGTCGGAGCTGGAGCTTTTGAACGAGCTGCATCATGCTATCGACGAGCTGGACGTGAATGATGTTAAAAAGGATCCTTCTCTTCTATTTGAGCATGTATACACTGTATGCAGTGAAAACGCGGATTTCATTCGCATACTTCTCGGTCGAAACGGCGATATAAAGTTTCTGAACAGTCTGAATACCTTTGTAAAAGAAAAATGTCTCCACGAATGGAGACCTTTGATCAAGCTTATTAATATTGATAACTTCGATGCTTTTTTCAGCTTTCTGATCGGGGGCTGCTGCAGCCTGCTGCAATACTGGTTTTCAACAGGTATGAAGCAGAGCCCGAGGGAGCTGGCTGACATTACTGCCGAGATACTCAACCGCACGATCAGCGATTGACCGGGAACGCCGCCTTATATATTCGCAGCTCGTATTTCTTCATAAAAAAAGAAGCTGCAGCAGCTACAGCTTCATACCCTTTTGTGTTATCAGATGAAAAAACAGAAACGACCTCAGTGACAGCTGTACGGTATCGCTGTATTTGATCGGGTAAGGAGGCAGCAGAAGCTTTCCGATCTCTCCCTCGACCTGCCTGAAGCGTTTCTTAGTTATATAGTGTTCAGCCATCTTCTTATCTACAAATCTTGTCGCGATCTCGGATACCTCCAGATCGGAGGTATCCGCCGTAACGACCTCTATAAGGATGTATTCCTTATGAGTTCTATGCATATAATGCTTTAGCTTGTCACTGTATTCAAAAATCATTATTTTATGACCATCAGTTCGGCGGTCCGCTGGTCTTATATGCGATCAGATTGCCGTAACTGTCATAATTTGCACTGTTTGACACCGAGGAGGATGTGCCGGAAAGACTTGTGCTGCCTGACACCGAAGACGAGACGCTTCCGGAAGGGGTTGCGCTTGTTGAGGTTCCCGTGGATGCTGTTCCTCCTGGTCCCACATTCGATGCATTTCCGAAGCTGTTGATCGTATTTACTGTAGACGACGATCCCCCTGAGACAGGTGTCGAAGAGCTTCCTCCCGGTGCTCCCGAAGTAACCGTGGAATTGTTCGTACTCAGGGAGGCATCATTTCCGGAATAAGAAGGCGAGGTACTTGAATTTGATGACGTACCGATATAGGCTCCGTTTGCCCCAAAGCTATATGCTATATTATCGATAGTCACTGTGCAGTTGGCTGCCATTTTTCCGTCGGCATACAGGTAATAATATGTACCACCTATGTTGAGCCAGCCTGTGGCCATGCTGCCGTCCGCATTAAGATAATAATAAGTACCGTCCTGCTGATGCCAGCCGGTCTTCATCTTTCCGTCTGTTCCGAAGCAGTACCACTTATCTCCGATCTTTGCCCATTTTCCGATTACGGCAGAACCGTTGTCAAGGAAATAGTACCATGCATTATCTATCATTCTCCAGCCGACAGCCATCTGTCCGCCGGTCTTCAGATAATAGTATGTGCCGTTAATATTCAGCCAGCCGGTCTGCATCTTTCCTGAGGAGGTGTCAAGATAATACCAGTAATCATGCACCTTCTGCCATCCGGTAAGCATAATACCGTCTTCTCCGAAACGATACCAGTCATCTCCGATCTTTGTCCATCCGAGACTCATGTAGCCGTCGTTGCCCATATAATAATAGACATATCCGTTGTTGCCGTTGCTCATTCTGAGCCAGTTATTGACCACGATCTCGCCGTTTTCAACATAATATTTACCGCCGGAGTTCTGCTTCCACTCGGCATATGATGTTATAGATGCAAGTCCAAGCACCGACAGAGCAAGTCCGAGACCCAATGCACGAAGTTTTTTCATTTGCTATCCCCCTGAAATACAGGTTCACTTCAACACGATACAATCTGATCGGTCAATCAGCTTCCGATATCGTACCACAATATTTGTATTAAAATATACCATATGCATCTAAATATTGTATACTCTTTTTCTTACATTTGCATAACATAAACGGAATATTTCTTAAAATACCTGTACATTTTTATTGTATAGTCCGAAAACTGAACCCCGAGACTTTCCTTATAGAGCCCCCACAGCGACCACAGCAGACCGCCAAGCGCCATATAGGCATATACCAGCCTTTTCTCATCTTCGGAAGGCTTCCTTTCAAAATACAGCTCCATAAGTCTGTCGGCTCTTTCCTTATCCATAAATGAATAGATCGCACACATACCCAGGTCGATCATCGGATCGCACATTCCGGAGTATTCCCAGTCTATCAGCCTGACCTTGTCCGGATCTCTGCTTCCGTCAGGCAGCTCGGCCCCCTTCAGAAAGAGAAAATTATCACAGACGGGATCGATGTGAGCCAGCACCGAAGGCTTTCTGTTTTCTTCCACCCATTGTAAGAGCCTGTCCCTCTGCGGTCTCAGTGCTGCGTAATCCTCAAACATCACCTCTCCGCAGAGCCCCTCGTAAAATTCTATCATCCGTCTTATGTTGAATTCATGTCTGACTGACACCCCGCTGTCATGCAGCATACGCAGTTTTCTCATACAGCAGGCGAGATCTGCCTCATTCCCAAAGTCGGCATTCCTCGAATCCTCATAATACTCGGCGATCTTGTAGCCTGTATCTTCGTTGAACAAGATCAGCTTCTCGGAAATATCCAGCGGAGCAACAGCATTGTAAACGCTGCATTCCTGGTGCCTGTTGATAAGCCTTTCCGTTCCCTCGCCCGGAATACGGCAGATATAGCTGCTGCCGTCCACGGTAAACAGCCACGAATTATTTGTCATTCCTGCCTTGAGTCTCCGGATATTACCGATACCTGACTCAGGAATGCCGAAGGCGGAGGCTACTGTCTGCATTGCCTTTGAGCCTGAATCATCGAGATACTTCGGATCAAACCGCCTCAGCTCCTCCAGATTCTCAAACTCATAAACATTGTCCTCCGGCTGCCTGTTTATATATATTTCCGGACGGCTGCAAAGCTCTGTTTCAGGGATCCTTCCGAAATAGGCATTGATCCTCTTTTTCGCTTCACCGTTAAGCATTGCCATCAGCACATGCTCCCAGTAGTAGTCCTCGGTTCCGGGCATCTCACAGAATTTTTTCAATACCGGCAGAAACTGTCTGCTGAAGTCCTTCGAAAAATACACCGGTCCGAACATATAATCACAGTCCCTGCCTCCCGGAAAGGTATCGATTATCCTGCCCTTCCTGTCTGTGATCAGCGTCCATTCCGACGTTGTGCCGTCAGCGTGCTTTGCGCTGTACCATGCAGCAGCCTCATAGCTGTGATACATGTTGTTTCGTATCCAGTTGTCCGAGCTCAGAATGTATGCATTCCTGTCCTTGAGGAAATCTATGGCATATTCTATACTGCCAATATTGTTTCTGACTGCGTAATCGGGGTTGAATATCAGCTTTATACCGTACTTGTCGGAAAGATACTCAAATCTCTCCTTCATATATCCTACCACGATCGCAATATCTGTGATCCCCGCTTCCAGAAGCTGCTTGATCTGCCTCTCTACCATCGGTTCCCCGAATACCTTGAGCAGTCCCTTAGGTGTTTCAAAGGACAGCGGTACAAAACGGGAGCCGAAGCCTGCCGCCATTATCAGTGCCCGTTCAACCTTAAAATCCTCAAGATACTCATAGCCTGCGTCCGTTATCAGGTATCCTTCCTTCTCTCCCTGACTGATGAAGCCTCTGCTTATTCCGTCTCTGATCAGGTTGTTTACCGAACCGAGAGCAAGCCCCGTGCAGCTGCACAGGGCTCTCTGCGTTATCCTGTTATTCTCATGTATACTTCTCATCAGAAGTACAAGCTTATCCATTCTCCTTCGACTGTCCTCCCGGATCTGCTGAAATCTGTCTGCTTCAGGATTTGATTTCCTCTGCAATTCATTTTCTGATCTTACCCTTTGTTATCCCATGCTTTGGAATCATACCCTACGGATCGTATCCTCAGAACTTTCTGCCCGAGCCTCCGTAGCTGCCTCCTCCGACACTTGTATAGGTTGTCGTATGTCCGCCTCTGTGATCGTTATTATTCTGAGGCTTTGGCTTTGGCACACTGACTATATTTTTTGTAATAAACCTTGCCGCCGCCGGTCCTGCCGTCAGATCAAGTGAGGAATGCTCTCTGTAGGCAAAATTGAAGCCCTGTGCCATCTGTTTCTCAGACTTCATCGCATATTTAGCCCTGACGCTGAGCACCGGTATCGATGCTATTCCCGCAGATACAATAAGACTGACGATCACATCAAACAGCGAAAGCCCTGCCTCTGTCTCCTCCTCTGTCACGTATGCATCCGCTATTCCGTCTGCGTATATCTCAAAGGCCTCTGCGTAATTCCCGTCCGACAGTGCCGACAGCAGACCACCGTTCAGATCATCATAGATATAATCCTGCTGACTATCCGTAAGGTAGCCTATCGCGTCACCCTTGCAGTATATGAATACATCCCTGTCCTCAAGACTAACCACGATAATGGAGCCGGTTTTGTCCTCTCCGTATCCCAGTCCGGAAAAGCTGTAGAGATAGTCTGAAAACGTTCCCGCATCTCCAAAGCCGCTTAAGCCCTGTGTTGTAATGACAGCAAGATCGATACCAACCGAATCAGACACACTGTCCAGCTTCTCCTCCAGCGCATCAGCCTCTGCGGCTGTCAGCAGTCCCTCTGTGTCAAACACTCTGACTCCTGCTGAATGCAGTGAACTTATATCCTCATAATGTGACTCCAGATCACTTCCAAGATTCAATCCGTCTGCGGCAGTGCGCAGCTCACCAGAAGGCGCTGCTGCAAATGCATTCACCGTCAGGAACAGCAAACTGAAAAGGCATACCAATGAACCTGTTATCTTCTTCATATTCTGCCTCCTTTAAAACAAAAATCCGAGAATGACGAGCAGGAAAACAAACAGCGGTATAAACACCTTGAAGAACAGCTGCACCAGCTTCTTGCCTTCGGTCGGAAGCTCTCCGCAGGTCTTGCCTGTCTGCCCGTTGATCGAAAAATAATATACTTTTCCCGTCTTATCCTTGTATGTTACAGTCCATACCGGCAGGAGCGCATATCTGAAGCTTTCCGAGGATACCCTGTTATTTATGGAATCTATATGAACCGCATCAAAGCCGGACTGTATCTTTCGTTTCGCCTGATTTCTGCAGTAGGCATCCACCTCCTCAGACACCTCCGGTCTGATCTGAGACATTTCGATATCCCTTGTCTCGGCGATATAACCCTGAAGATACCCCGGATTGAACTCCTTCAGCTTTTCGGTGTCAAAAGGCATGACACTCTCGCAAAGCACCTTGCTGGCCTTATTCAGAGCTATCCTCGACATATCCCTGATATCCGATTCGGCAGTATCGGTGATATCATATACCGAGGTCTCGGTATACCTCATACGGCTGTCTTCCCAGATTCTGATCCTGTCTGCCGTTCCTGAAATATCACTATGTACATGACAGCTGTATACCCAGTATGGAAAATATACACCGCTCAGCAGCTCTATCTGCTTTGCGTTATAAAAATCAGAAGGAATATACTTCTGCTTCTTTACCCAGTCCGCGAATACCTTCTCTGCCTGTTTTCGGTCTATTGAGAACGGGATCAGAAAGTCCGGTGTATACTCATCTCCCAGCTTGTCCATAAGCACTATCGGATTATGGCAGTAGTAACAGGTGGTGGCAGCTGTTGTGTCGTCGGTCACAACCTGAGCGCCGCAGGACGGACAGCTGTAGAGCTTCATCTTTGCCGGTTGTTTTGTACTCTTATTCTCCTCTGCTTCATTAAATGCTTCAGCAGATGCACCGTTTTCTCCGGCATTCTCTCTCAACTGCCTGGCTGTTTCCGCATCTACGGTCTCAGCTGATGCCGCAGCCGGACTGAGAACCTTTAGCTCCGCCTCCGAAAACATGCTCCTGCAGTAATCACATACGAATCTTTCTTTTTTTCCGTTCCAGGTCAAAGGTCCGTCACAATTAGGGCATTTATAAGTCAATACTGCCATAGGGCTCTCCTTCTAAAAAGACCCGCCGTTTTATTACCTGATCATATGATACCTGATCATATAATACCTGATCAAAAACGGCGGGTACAATGACATATTATCAGCTGAGATACGTCATCACGGTCTGCGGCTTCCGCAGTTTGTGCAGAAATTGCCTGTATTGACTGCTCCGCAGCTGCAGGTCCAGCTTGCAGAAGCCGGTTTAGGACTTCCGCAGTTTGTACAGAAATTACCGTTGTTTACTGCTCCGCAGCTGCAGGTCCAGCCTGTTCCGTTCTGCTGCGGCTGCTGTACGGCTCCTGCATACATGTGCTGCGGCTGAGAGGAATAATTAGGCTGCTGATACTGCTGCTGCATCTGCATCTGCTGCATGTTGGCAGCCGATGCCGCACCCATAAACGAGCCCCCGGCATTCATACCCATGCCTACTCCCATAAAGGCTGCTCCTGCTCCGGAGGTATTGGATCCTGCTGCCTGGATTCCGGATGCGACAGCCGACTGGGTAAAGCCCTCTCTGATAAAAGGATCTGCCATCATTGCACCCTGGTTTCTCATGTTGATAAGCTTCTGGCTTTCCTCTGTATAGGACACGCTGGCAACGCTGACATGGTCGATCTCAAAGCCTCTCGATTCTCTCCAGTCGTCATCCAATGCCGTCTGCATATGTCTTGAGAGCTCCGGAGCCTTCGATGCCAGGAAGGATATTCTGATACCTTCGGCTGACAATCCGTTGAGGGCTGCCGAGAATCCCTCCAGAAATTCGCTGAGATACTGCTCGTTGATATCGTCTATCTCAACATGGTCGGCATTCTTAGGAATGACCTGTTCATAAAAGAGCAGCGGGTTGGTGATCTTTATCGAATAATTACCGTGAGCCCTTACAAAGAGCTCAGAGTTGTAGAAATTATCGAAATAGTTCTGAGGTGCTGGAGTACCGAATTTTATACCCTTGATCTCCTGCAGATTAATAAAGAAGCACTGCTGTCTCTGAGGATTTGTTCCGCCGTATTGTATCCTGCCGAATACATCCTTGAGAGTTTCCTTGAACTCTCCGTTAAAAAGCGAAGGCGCCGAAGAGGTGCTGACTGTATAGTATCCGGCTTCCGCTGTGTAGTCTACTACCTTGCCTCCGTCGATGAGCATCATGAACTGGTTCGGAGCTACATGGATGACCGAACCGTTTGTGATGATATCGCTTGTTCCCCTTCCGTTGCTTCCGTCATTTCTGACAGGAACACCCTTGGTGAAAACAGTCTGACCTCCCATATTATCGGCCATGATGACTTCCTTCCACTGATCTCCAAGTCCTCTGCCGGCTGCCGCAGCTACTGCCTTGATAAGTCCCATTCTGTACCTCCTGAATAATGTACCCTTTTTATCGAAACTCTTCAGCACCCGGCAGGACTATTCGCGATCTGCTCCACTTCGGCTCTCTTATTGCTCATATTCTTACCGTCTGCTCCTCAGACCTTTCAGGATCTCATCAGAAAAAGAACTCCAGTCGTGTTTCCTGATATAATCCTTTAGGCGCTGAACAATTGCTCCTGTTTATTATAATTTACTTATAATTAAAAAGCTAAAGAAATTTTATCTTTATGCAATCAGCTCTTATCTCCAGATGCCGTTCTCATCAAAGGAAAAACCCCCTACAGTGGTATTCCTTGCCATGTAACCGTAGGTTCCGTTTGTACTTCCCTCCGGATAAAAATATCTGTAGCTTCCGTCTATCTTATACCATCCGGTCACCATTACTCCGCTCTCATTGAAATAATACTGTTCGTTTTTCCAATTGAGCCAGCCTGTGACCATCATGCCCTCAGCATCGCCCTCAGCAGTATTAAGGAAATACCACTTATCTCCGTCCCTGAGCCAGCCGGTCCTCATAACGCCGTTGTCCGGATCCAGATAAAACCATTTTCCGTATTTATTCTTCTGCCAGCCCTTGAGCAGGTGTCCCGAAGCATCGAACATATACCATTTTCCGTCTAACTTTAGCCAATCGGATCTTGCATACTCTCCGTTCGGATAAAAGAAATATGTATATCCGTTCTGCTGTATCCATCCGGCCACGCTGGCATTTCCTGTTCCCTCAGGATAATTGATTCCGCTGATGGCAGCACCGGTGGACTGACCGCCTCCGTTCTCATCCGCCGTAGTCTGCCCCGTCCCGTCCGACACCATGTCCTCTGTGATATACAATGTTCCTGATTCCAGCCACTCCGATGCCTTTCCGACTCCTGTAGCAGGATTCGGAACACTTCTTATCCTGTATTTGTAATCCCCCGACTTAGTCATATAGGGATAGAAATTGTAGCTCTGGCCGCTGTAGTTCGTAAGCTTCTTCACCATGGTGCTGCCTCTGTAGCAGATAATGTCGTGATAGCCCGATTCCTGATCCCCCTCGGTCCATACTGCCACACCGCCTGAGTTGCTCCAGTCAGCCGAAGCCGGCATATCCAGCTGACCGTTAAGGGCTGCCACCTTAATGTTCAGCTCCAGAAAATAGCCGGAATCCCTTACAGCTGCCGACAGCAGCTCACCCCGTGTGACCGTTACATTTCCCTTGCCGTAGGAGCCGCTGAACAGATATATAAGATCATAGTTCGAATGGGATACCTCCTTGGGAACAGCTTCCAGAAGCACTCTTACAGTCGGGGTGTCTCCGATCCTGACAGCACTTACATCGTCGACCCATGAAGCATCTGACAGAGTATAGTAGTTGTTGTCAGGTACCTCCACCAGTGTCATGGCTCCTTCCTGAGAAATGGAGCCAATGCTGACATCTGTGGTATTTATTTTTATTCTGACACTCGGTATGGCCCGTGTTACAGTGCTTGCAAAGACTGTCACCGCCATGAGCACTGCAAAAAGGACGCTTAATGTAATTGCGGAAATGCTCTTTTTCAACCTTGTTTCACTCCCTTTATTATACAATATCACTTTTTTCTACTATACTTTCTGCCGTATGTTTAGTCAAATTACTCTTTCTTGCGAAAGTGTGAATTTTTCTTTAAAAAAAGACTCCGGAATCTCTCCCGGAGTCTTTGTGAACGGACAATTATTATACAAGCTCAATCAGAACTTCCATAGCAGCGTCGCCCTTACGCTGACCGATCTTTACGATACGTGTATATCCGCCGTTGCGGTTTGCGTACTTTGAACCATACTCGTCAAAGATCTTGTTTGTAATATCAGCCTGCTTTGTATTTGCCTTGCGTCCCTGAGCCTGTGCAGGAACCTCTGTTACATCATAGAGAACCTTGAGCATCTGACGTCTTGCATGAAGCTTGGAAGCCTTATCCTTTTTAATAGTCTTCTCTACTTCATCATAAACGGTAACCCTCTTCTGAACGCCGTTGATCTCCTTAGTCTCCTTGATGCGCTTTCCGTTGGCATCCTTCTTGGCTACCTTGCACTTGACCGTAACCTCTTCGAAGTTATCCTTCTCTCTGACACCAAGTGCGATAAGCTTCTCCGCGATCTTACGGATCTCCTTTGCTCTTGCCTCTGTTGTTACGATCTTTCCGTGATACAGAAGTGCTGTAACCTGGTTTCTGAGAAGCGCCTTTCTCTGTGAAGACTTTCTTCCCAGCTTTCTGTACATTGCCATTGTATTATCCTCCTATTGTGCCTGTGGTCTTATCAATGGGATAAGCCTGATTATCTCCCCGAAATATCCGGGTATTCTTACATCTCTTCCTGATCGTTTAATGAAAGTCCGAGCTCCTTAAGCTTTGCAAGTACCTCTTCGAGCGACTTGCGTCCAAGGTTTCTTACCTTCATCATATCGTCGGAAGTCTTTGAGCAAAGTTCCTGAACTGTATTGATTCCGGCTCTCTTAAGGCAGTTATAGGAACGTACCGAGAGCTCAAGCTCATCAATATTCATCTCAAGGACCTTGTTCTTCTCATCATCTTCCTTTTCACTGATGACCTCAATGTTTCTTGTGTCCTCCGAAAGGTCGATGAAGAGGCTGAGGTGCTCACTGAGAACCTTTGCCGCAAGGCTTACCGCCTTATCAGGCTCGATCGTTCCGTTGGTAACAACCTCCAGCGTAAGCTTGTCATAGTCAGTCTGCTGACCGACTCTGGTGTTCTCAACGCTCATGTTTACACGCTCCACCGGAGTGAAGATCGAATCGATCGCAATGCTGCCGATAGGAGCATCCTCAGACTTGTTCTTATCTGCTCCTACATAGCCTCTGCCGTTAACAATGGTGATCTCCATGTTGAGCTTCGCATCCGGACCGCTTAAGGTAGCGATTACCTGCTCTGGATTAGTGATCTCAATGTCGCTGTCGACCTGAATGTCGGCAGCAGTAACGACACCTTCTCCGGAAGCCTCAATGTATGCAGTCTTTGGCTGATTATCGGAACTGTTGTTCCTGATATTCAGCTCCTTGATGTTCATAACGATCTCCGTAACATCTTCCTTTACACCGGGAATGCAGGTGAACTCATGAACCACACCATCGATCTTAATGCGGCTTGCTGCAGTTCCAGGGAGAGATGAAAGCATGATCCTTCTCAGTGAATTGCCGAGTGTTATTCCGTAGCCTCTCTCAAGCGGCTCGCATACGAACTTGCCGTATTTTTTATCGTCTGAGATCTCAACTATCTCAATGTTTGGTTTTTCAAATTCGAACATGCATGTTTAGCGGATGGTCAGAATGATCTGTTCCGCTTTGCCTCCTTCCCACGGAAATACAAAAAATGTCTGAAGCTCATTACTTGGAGTAAAGCTCGACGATAAGCATCTCGTCAACCGGTACATCAATAGCCTCTCTCTTAGGAAGCTCGATAACGCGGCCCTTAAGATTCTCCTTGTCTGACTCAAGCCATTCAGGAACAAGTCTTGCTCCTGCTGTCTCCATTACATCCTTATATCTCTGAGAAGACTTCTTCTTCTCTGCTACCTCAATAATATCTCCTGCCTTAACAAGATATGACGGAACGTTAACAAGCTTGCCGTTTACAAGGATCTGCTTGTGATCAACGATCTGTCTTGCCTCTCTTCTTGTTCTTGCCCAACCGAGACGGAAGATAACATTATCAAGACGAGACTCAAGCATGATCATGAGGTTCTCACCGGTCTGTCCTTCCATACGCTCTGCCTTTGCATAATAGTTGCGGAAAGGCTTCTCGAGTACGCCGTAGATGAACTTAGCCTTCTGCTTCTCACGGAGCTGTGTTCCGTACTCAGAAAGCTTTCTCTGCTGTCTCTTTGATTTTCTGTTTGACTTTTTATCGATTCCTAAAAATACAGGATCC
>JAQXPY010000171.1 GCA_029100885.1 Clostridiales bacterium
GGTCAGCGTTCTATGTCGGCGACGCTATAAATCCGGTCAGCGTTCTATGTCGGCTGACGATATAAATCCGGTCAGCGTTCTATGTCGGCTGACGATATAAATCCGGTCAGCGCTCTATATCGGCTGACGATATAAATCCGGTCAGCGCGCTTTGAGCTGCCGATTTCGGCGAGCTAAGATATATCTTCACCTTGGAGGTGCCCATACGTCCGAGGAAATTCCTGTTGTTGGTAGCTACTACGACCTCCCCGTCCGTAAGTATGCCTCCGGTCCTTCCGCAGCACAGTCCGCAGCCCGGATGCGTAATAACTGCTCCGGCATCAAGAAGTATGCCAAGGGTTCCGTCATTCAGAGCCTCCGTATATATCTTCCTGCTGGCAGGGGTCACGATCAGCCTGACAAACGGAGCGACTCTCTTGCCCTTCAGTATCTTTGCTGCTGCCTGCAGATCCTCAAGTCTTCCGTTGGTGCAGGATCCGATAAACACCTGATCCACCGCTATGCCGCCAAGCTCCGAGATCGGAACCACATGATCAACATTTGACGGAACCGCCATGACAGGCACAAAATCCTCTGCCCTGTAGTTGAGCACCTGCTCATATTCCGCATCCTCATCAAAGCAGATATCCTGCCTAATATCCTTCATGTCAATGCCGCAGTACTCCGCCGTCTTCTCATCAGGAGCGAACAGTCCACATTTTGCACCGGCTTCGATCGCCATGTTGCTCATGGTCATACGGGATGCAACACTCATGTTCTCCACCGTATCTCCTGCAAATTCCAGCGAACGGTAGGTAGCGCCTGCTGCCGTAAGGTCACCGATGATCTTAAGGATCACGTCCTTGGACATTACATTTTCAGGCAGCTTTCCGTTGATGTTGATCCTGATGGCTGCCGGAACTCTGACCCACAGCTCTCCTGTACCGAGTATAGATGCCATCTCGGTATATCCTATGCCCGTTGAAAATGCTCCTACGCAGCCGTAGGTCGTGGTGTGGCTGTCCGTTCCGAATACAACATGCCCCGGCTTGACATATCCCGCCTCTGTCATAAGCTGATGGCAGATACCATCGGAGGTATGGAGATTTCTGATTCCCTGCTCCGCCGCAAAATCACAGCTGATATGGTATGCTCTGGTATCGTCCACCTGACTGGCAGGCACTAAATGGTCGCAGATTATTACTGCCTTTGACGGATCCCAGACCTTCGAAAAGCCCATCTCACGGAACTTGGAAACGATAAATGGCATCATGATATCGTCTAGCATCACATAATCCGCTTTGACTGTCACAATATCGCCCGGTCTGACTTCCCTTTTGCAGTTGGCTCCTATTATTTTTTCAATTAATGTTTTTCCCATTGTACCGCCTTCTGAGTGATTCACATATTATAATGCTGTCGCCGTGGATAAAAATCCTGTTTCAGTCGATAAATAATCCTGTTTCGGTGGATAAGATGCCCTGTTTCATCTGTTTCAGGTCTCAAGTCCGTTGCGGCGTCTCATCGCTTTGACAAGTCCGCCGGCATCGATGATATCCACAAGATTGTCCGGCAGTGATACGATAGGGAAAGCCTGTCCCTTGTACTCTATCTTCTCATTTACGGAAACCGTGATCTCGTCCTGCTCCGCCACAATATCCGCCAGCTCCTTATTCTCAATGAGCAGAAGTCCGTTGTTGATTGCGTTTCTGAAGAAAATTCTTGCAAAGCTCTTGGCTATGATGCATTTGATGCCGAGGGCCTTTACCACCTCGGGTGCCTGCTCCCTTGAAGAACCGCAGCCGAAATTGTTTCCTGCCACGATAATGTCACCCGGTCTGATCTGCCCGGCCAGCTCAGGTCTGAGCGGAGAAAAAGCATAAGGCTTCATCTCATCTATAGTTTTAAATACCAGATACTCTGTAGGAAGAATGATATCGGTATCGATATCATCTCCCAGCAGCCATACCCTTCCGCTGAATCTTTCCATTCCTGTTTCCTCGTTATAAAAGTCGGTCTGCTGTGGTGATCTCACCTGCCACAGCGGATGCTGCCACTGTAGCCGCCGAAGCCAGATAAACAAAGGAATCCTTGTGTCCTGCTCTGCCCTTGAAATTTCTTGTTCCGGTAGAGATCAGCACCTCACCCTCGCCGATAACGCCCTGGCAGGCACCCCAGCATACCGAGCAGTTAGGATTCATGACTATAGCCCCGGCCTTCATATAAATGTCCAGCAGTCCCTCTTCCATAGCCTGCTTATATACGCTGCGGCTGGCAGGAACCACAATAAACCTGACATTGTCAGCCACCCTTCTGCCCTTGACGATCTGTGCTCCGACTCTGAGATCCTCGATCCTTCCGTTGTTGCAGGAGCCTAAAAACGCCTCATCGATCTTAACTCCGAGAGACTCAGCTGCAGGCACCACATTGTCTACGAAATGAGGCTTCGCCACTATCGGCACTATCTCATTAAGATCTATATCGTATTCAGCCGCAAATACTGCGTCCGGATCACTTACAAAGCATGCCTTCGGCTCTCTGCCGTGCTCATGCAGATAATCGAGAGCAATCTCATCCACCTCCATGAGAGCCGTCTTGGCGCCGGCCTCCACACAGAGATTGCAGATGGATATCCTGTCCGCCATGCTGAGAGTCTTCATTCCCTCGCCGACAAATTCCATAGCCTTATAATTTGCTCCGTTAGCTCCTATCCTGCCGATAATAGTAAGGATCAGGTCTCTGGCTGTCACTCCCTCAGACAGTCTGCCGCTGAGATTGAACCTCAGTGTCTCCGGAACAAGCAGCCAGGAGGTTCCCGTCACCATCGCATAGAGATAGTCTGTACAGCCCACTCCGGTTCCGAAAGCCCCCAGTGCACCGTAGGCACAGGTGTGAGAATCGGCACCGAAGATCAGCTCGCCCGGACATACATGGTTTTCCATCATTATCTGATGGCACACACCCTCTCCCTCATAAAATTTAATGCCGTGCTCCCTCGCAAAATCACGCATGAGCTTCTGGGAGCCTGCTGTCTTAGGACTGTCGGCAGGGATGTTGTGGTCTATCACCCATACCAGCCTGTTCACATCGGCAATGCGCGGATTCTTAAGCTTATTGTACATTCCGATAGTAAGATGGGTGGTGCCGTCATTGCTCAGAAGCTGATCCAGTCTGACAGTTTCAATATCTCCGGCTCTGACAGAGTCCTTTCCGGCTGCCCTTGCAATTATTTTTTCCGCTATAGTCATTCCCATAATATCAGCCCCCTTATCTGTTAAGCGAAGCGATAAGCCCGCCCTGGTCAAGAATCTTCTGCATCTGCTCAGGCAGTCTGGTGCACTCAAAGGTCTTTCCCCCGCTTGTGATCTGGCCGGCCTTCAGATCCAGCTCCATCTCATCACCGTTCTGTACGGCATCATACAGTTCTCTGCAGACAATGACCGGAAGCCCGATATTGATGGAGTTGCGATAAAAGATCCTCGCAAAGGATTTGGCGATAACGGCCTTGACACCAAGCGCCTTGAGAACTGCCGGAGCCTGCTCTCTCGAAGAGCCGCAGCCAAAGTTCTCATCAGCCACAACAAAATCCCCCGGCTGAACCGTTCCTGCAAATTCAGGATCCAGTGACTCAAACGTATGTTCCTTCATCTCATCTATCGAAGGAAAAAGCAGATACTGGGACGCAATGATTTGGTCTGTATCCACATCCTTATAAAAACGAAATATCTTTCCCATTGTAAACCTCCGAACTATACTTTAACTTATTAACGCGGTAAATGCAACTGAATCATATCTTACTCAGACCGGAACTCCGTTAACCTCTGTCGGTCCCTCCAGCTCTATGATGATACGCTTTCTGCCTCCTGACTCTTCAAAGCTTACCAGATCGGTTCTGTCCGCGGATATCCTGAGGTCAACAAAATCATTCTTTACGGTAAAATTCCTGCTGCTGTAGATATTCTCGATATCCACATTTGTATCGTCTCCCAGCAGCTCATCATATGCATTGTCAAATCTTGACATCTGCTCATCATCGGCGCCGCTTTTTTCCAGCAGCTGTCTGACTCTCGTTTTTGAGAGCTGAGTATCGAGATCCGGCTCGTTTCTGATCATTTCCTCTTCGGCGCTCAAAACCTCATGGACCGTTTTCATGGTCTCGGCCGAAAAATCATCCCCATAGACCTCGCTCACCACCGTTCCGAAAGCATTCTTCTTTTCCTCTGCCGTAACCGGTGTCTCACTGCCGAACAGGGCGCTTATCATTTCCGGCTGCAGACAGTCTTTATTTTTGGCATACACAAGGGCCGCATGGATGTCAGTGCTTCTGTCGTTAAATGCCGGAAACATAAAGCCCGCCTCCGGTACTCCCACGATCCAGTCCCTGTCGACAGCATTAAACCAACCGTCATCAGGACTGAAGCTTAAACCGGCCTTAGCCAGATCCACAGGGCAGATCACCGCCAGCACATAGGTAAAGGCTTCCTCGGATGCATCATCCATAGTGTCTCCCAGCTTTGATCTGCCGGGAACATCATAGGTATCCGCCGCGACAAGGATCATGTAGTTGCCCGCATGGTCGTAGGTCTCAATGATGCGGTCATAAAACAGCTCCATCAGCTCCGCATTTCCCAGACCGGACTGACGCATACCGGCGAGAAGCTTATAGGCATCGTTATTCAGTTCAAAATCCAGCGGAATATCAATATTAAAAAGATTCTTTTCCAAAGATCCCGAAAGACATTTTTTGAAAAGCTCCATGTACTTGAACAGCTCCTCATCCTCCATGCCTATCAGACCGCCGCAAAAAGTTGCCACCTTCTCCTTCTCACCGTTGACATAACAGCCGCACAGGCGGAATACCGAGCATCTGTCCTTGGTGTACAGTTTTCTGATCTCTCTTATTTCCTTAATGTTCATATATCCTGTTCATTTTCCTTATCTTTATTTTTGCCGCAATTAATCAAATGCTGCAGTAAAATGCTGAAGTAAAACACTGTAGTTAAAGGCTGTAGTTAAATGCTGTATTAAAATACAATAGTTAAAGACTGTAATACACGGCATTGTCCGACAATGCTATTCCCTTTACAGCAGCCATTTCGCTGACTGTCACCAGCTGGAAGCCCTGTTCCACCAGCTGCGGCACCAGCTGTTCTACAGCCGACGCCGTGGATTCATACAGCTCATGCATCAGAATGATATCTCCGTCCCTGACCTTGCCTATGACAGCGCTTACCGCAGCAGAGGTATTTCTGTGTTCCCAGTCTCTGGTATCGATACTCCACAGGATAACAGGCATTCCAATATTTTCAAGAATGATTCCGCCTTTTATACCGCCTGGCAGCCGCATCGTGCGGGGACGGACTCCGGTGGTCTGCTCAATAATATCGTTGCAGCTTCTGACCTCGCTGCGAATTCCTTCTGCATCAAGCCTGTTAAAATAAGTATGTGAATATGAATGATTGCCCAGCTCATGACCCGATGACGCCATGCGCTTTACTTCATCTGCCCTTGACGCAACCCGGCTGCCGACCAAATAAAATGTTGCCCTCTGACCGTACTGTTCAAAAGCATTCATGATCCTGCTGCCTGTATCTGTTCTCGGTCCGTCGTCAAA
>JAQXPY010000172.1 GCA_029100885.1 Clostridiales bacterium
AAAGGCATGAGCAAACAAAGGAGCGAAGCGATGGCTTTGCGAATGCCATTGCCTGTGCTGAATAGGTGATAAAGGAAGCAAAGGCATGAGCAAACAAAGGAGCGAAGCGACAGCTTTGCGAATGCCTTTGCCTGTGCTGAATAGGTGATAAAGGAAGCAAAGGCATGAGCAAAAGGAAGTAAAGGCATGAGCAAGGAAGGTTATTGATATGAAAGCAATAGTTAACGTCAACAGACACTGGGGCATAGGACTCGACGGGGATCTGCTTGTGAATATTCCGGAGGATATGAGCTTTTTCAGAAAGACCACAGCAGGCAGTATCGTTATAATGGGCAGAAAGACTCTGGACAGCTTTCCGGGAATGAAGCCGCTGAAGGGCAGAGTTAATATCGTTCTGACGGGCGATGCCTCAAGGATAAAGAAGGAGAGCATAGCTGCGGCGGATGTCTATGTTTCTGATATTGCCTCCGGGGGAACGAGAGCGGGTCTGGAGACTGCGGTACATAAGGTTCTGGAGCTTAAAGACGCACCTGCATCGGAACGTCCTACCGTTCTTGCGGCAGCCGGCAGCGTTGATGAGGCAGTGGAGTTCCTTAAGCAGTATCCACAGGAGGTGCAGTATGTGATAGGCGGAGCTTCCGTTTATGAGAGGATGCTGCCATACTGCGACACCTGCATTGTGACTATAAATGATTCCGAGAGTATTCCGGATACATTTTTTCCTGCGCTGGACAGGATGCCGGAGTGGAAGCACAGTGAAATAGGGGAAATGAAGGAATACAACGGCATACATTATCATTTTGATACATTTACAAGAGAAAAACAGGATGAGACTTGATAAATTTCTTGCTGAGACCGGAAAAGGTACCAGAAGTGAAGTTAAAAAGCTGATAAGCGCGGGAAGGGTCACTGTCAACGGTGCCGCTGCCCGGGATTCGGGGCTGAAGATAGATGAAAATGCCGATGATATCAGTGTGGACGGCGTAAGGGTAGCATATGCGGATTTTGAATACTATATGCTGAATAAACCCCGGGGAGTGATATCGGCATCCAGAGATAACAGAAAAAACAGTCAGGTGTGCGTGACAGATCTGATAAGAGAGAAGATCCGCTCCGATCTCTTTCCCGTGGGAAGACTCGACAAGGATACGGAGGGACTGCTGATCATTACAAATGACGGAGAGCTGGCACACAGGCTGTTGTCTCCCAAAAAGCATGTCGATAAGACCTACTACGCCGAACTTGACGGAAGACTGATGAGGGAGAGTGCCGACAGGATCATGGCGGGAGTGGATATCGGAGACGAGAAGCCTACATTGCCGTGTCTTATCAATATCCTTTCGGAGAACTCATGTCTGGTGACCATCAGGGAAGGTCGATATCATGAGATAAAAAGAATGTTCAGAACGGAGGGGCGAAAGGTGGACTATCTTAAGCGTATCTCCATGGGACCGATATCTCTGGACGCAGAGCTGGCGCCTGGAGAGTACAGGAGACTGACAGAGGAAGAAATAGCTGTGCTGAAGGTCTTCGACAGAAAAATGTAACCGGGCAGTAACAGATCATGAATGACAAAAGGTGGTGAAGACTGATGAATAACGAAAAGGACTATATAATCAGGGCGACTGCCGCAGACGGCATGATAAGAGCCTTTGCGGCGACATCAAAAAATACTGTCGAGACTGCAAGACAGCTGCATGGAATGTCTCCTGTAGCGACGGCTGCTCTCGGAAGGCTTATAACCGCAGCTCAGATGATGGGCAGCGATATGAAAAATGACAGAGATCTCCTGACTCTCAGGATAAACTGCGACGGGCCTATCGGAGGTCTTCTTGTAACTGCGGATAATCAGGGAAGAGCAAAGGGATATGTAAACAATCCTACGGTGATGCTGCCTCCGAACAGCAAGGGAAAGCTGGATGTGGGCGGCGCTCTGGATCTGGGAGTGCTGTCGGTCATCAGAGATACAGGGCTGAAGGAGCCTTATGTGGGACAGACGATCCTTGTGACAAGCGAGATCGCGGAGGATCTGACCTATTATTTTGCTGTATCTGAGCAGGTGCCCTCGACGGTGGCTCTCGGAGTTCTGATGAATAAGGATAATACTGTGCGTCAAGCCGGAGGCTTTATTATACAGCTGATGCCGGGAGCATCCGATGAGATCATTGACAGGCTTGAGACCAGAGTAGGAGGGATAGACAGCATTACTTCCATGTTGGACAAGGATATGAGCCCTGAAGATATACTGGGCTTTGTGCTCGGAGATTTTGACCTGATCATCAATGACAGGACGGACAGCTGCTTTCAGTGCGACTGTTCTAAGGAGCGTGTGTCACGGGCACTGCTCAGCATCGGAAAAAAGGATCTGCAGGAGCTTGTCGACGAAGGTGAGGATGTGGAAATGCAGTGTCATTTCTGCAATAAGAAATATGTTTTCACTCCTCAGGAGATCACAAGCATGTTGAAGGCGTCAGACAGCATGTTGCCGGAAGATGAAAAATCTGATTAAATAGAAATTGGTTCAGTATCTGAAGAATAGAGGAATGAAAACTGCAGAGGATCGGTTCATCAGGGGAAGGAAAAAGAAATGAAGAAATTTTTTAATGAGTTCAAGGAGTTTGCTGTCAAGGGAAACATGATAGATATGGCAGTCGGAATCATTATTGGCGGTACCTTTACTACAATAGTGAAGTCTTTAGTCGATAATATTTTTATGCCTGTGATCAGTCTTCTTATCGGAAAGATTGATTTCTCCAATATGTTCATTGCTCTTGACGGCAACAGCTACGATACGCTTGCGGCAGCCGAGGAGGTAGGAACTGCCCTTATCAAATACGGACAGTTCATTACTGATGTTATCAATTTTGTCCTCCTGATGTTTATCGTATTTGTTTTTGTCAGAGAGGTCAATATTCTCAGAGAAAAGCAGGCGGCGAAAAAGCCTGCGGCAGAGGAGGCTCCTACAGAAAAGGAATGTCCTTACTGCTTTACAAAAATCAGCATAAAGGCAACGAAATGTCCGCACTGCACAGCGGATCTTTCCGATAAGAGCTGACAACTGTCGAAGGGGCAGGAGAGCAATTATAAAATTTCTGTTTATCAATATTTATGATCTGTTAATTTGAAATCACGGCGGTGTGCTGGTACAATACTGTTTATCAGCCCGATGTCCGGTCGGCAGATCAGATGAAAACAAAGAACAGATTAAAAGCAATAGTCATCGCAGCCGGTATTATAATATCGGCTGCTTTTTATATCTTAAGCGGCGATTATGCTGACAGCGCTTCGGGAGGAAAGCTTTTGTATGAGCATAAAGAAGCTGCTGGCGAAAACCGTGAGGAGGATAAGATTAGTGAGGAGGATGAGCTTCGTGAGGAGGATGAGCTTAGTAAGGAGGATGAGCTTCGTGAGGAGGAGCTGGCCGCCCTGCTGGAGCCTGTAATAAGATGCGCGGTGAGGGAAGAACTGACCGCGATCTGCGAAGAGGGCTATCTTGAGGAAGCTCTCCGGCAGGAGGCGTCCCTGGCAGCAGCGGCTTATGCCGCAGAACAGGAGGAAAAGAGGGGAAAGGTGGATATCAACACCGCTGGTGAGGATGAACTGGTGCAGCTTCCGGGAATAGGAGCTAAAAAGGCTGCGGATATTATTGAATTCCGGGAGAATAACGGAGGATTTTCCGGGATCGAGGATATTATGCTGGTGCCGGGAATAGGGCAGTCGCTTTATGACAGGATAAGCGGCAGTATATGCACATGAGAGAAATGATACTTTTGACCCCTATATGAAAAAAATGTGCTATAATTCATTCATTGAATTTCAGTTATCAGGAGGTTTTCATGGCTGACAATATTGATATTAGCAGAGAAACGGAAAGAGAGCACTGCGACAGCATCAGGATCGCAGATGACGTGATAAAATGTATCGCTGCTTTTGCTGCTTCGGAGATCGAGGGAGTAGCCGGAATGGCAGGGAATGCAACAAATGATATCATTGCCAGACTCGGAGGAAAGACACTGGAAAAGGGAGTCAGAGTGACCATTGATGAGAATGAGGTCAGGCTCATGCTGTCCATCAACGTCAGATACGGCTGCAGCATTCCGGAGGTCAGCAGGAAGGTTCAGGACAAGGTCAGAAGCACTATTGAGAATATGACAGGTTTTTCGGTCAGTGAGATAGATATCAATATTGCGGGCATTGAAAACGTGATCGGATAATACATAAGACCGGAGATAATATGACAATACATCAGATGAGAGAGGAAGTCTTCAGGATCATTTTCGGTCTGGATTTCCATGAGGGAGAGGACATTGACGGGCTTGTTGAGCAGTATATGCAGGACTCATGCGATCAGAAGGTCAGCGGCAGGGAGCACAGGATGATCGCCGAAAAGGCGGCCGCTATTGGCAGGATGCTCCCGCAGCTGGACGCAGAGATAAACGAGGTCGCCAGGGGCTGGAAGACAAACCGTATGGGAAGAGCCGAGCTGAACATTCTCAGGCTCGCAGTATATGAGATCAGGCATGACACCTCGGTGCCTGCCAAGGTTGCAGTCAATGAAGCCGTGGAGCTTGCCAAGGAGTACTGCAGTCCGGATGCTCCGGGCTTTATAAACGGGCTTCTTGCAGGCTTTGTAACGGAGTAATAATACACAAAGCAGCTGATCATGGCAGAGGTATTTACAGTCTCACAGGTCAACAATTATATAAAGAATCTGTTCACAAGGGATTTCCTCCTGAACAGGATATGTGTTGCGGGAGAGGTCTCCAACTGCAAATATCACAGTTCGGGACATATTTACTTTACTCTGAAGGACAGGGGCGGAGCCATAAACTGTATCATGTTTGCCTCAGGCAGACAGCGGCTCCTCTTTAAAATTACCGACGGACAGCAGATAGAAGCGACAGGGCAGGTAGCCGTATACGAAAAAAACGGGACCTACGGTCTGTATGTCAGAGAATGCAGACTTGCGGGAAACGGCGAGCTGTATGAAAGGTTCCTTAAGCTTAAGCAGGAGCTGGAGGATATGGGACTGTTTGACAGCATCTACAAGAAGCCTGTCCCGCGGTACTGTCAGAAGATCGGTATCGTTACAGCTCTTACCGGAGCTGCCGTCAGAGATATTATCAATGTTTCAAAGAGAAGAAATCCCTACTGTGAGCTGGTCTTGTATCCGGCGCTTGTACAGGGAGCCGGAGCTGCAGAGTCTGTCGTCAGAGGCATCAGAGCTCTGGATGCGATGGGACTCGATGTGATCATTGTCGGAAGAGGCGGCGGATCTATCGAGGATCTGTGGGCATTTAACGAAGAGATCGTTGCAAAGGCCGTATTTGATGCGGAAACACCGATTATCTCGGCGGTCGGACACGAGACAGACTTTACGATAACGGATTTTGTCGCAGATCTCAGGGCTCCTACACCTTCGGCAGCGGCGGAGCTGGCCACCTTCGAATATGATGTGCTGATGCAGGAAATTGCATACAGGAGAGAAACGCTTGGAAGAGCGGCAGAGCATAAGCTCAGGATGAGGGAGGCGGCACTGACGGCACTGGAGGAGCGGCTTAAGAGGATGTCTCCGGAGGCTGTACTGGACAGATACAGGCAGCGGCTTGAAGCAGTCCGCCGGGAAATGAGTCATATACTTTCTGTAAGGCTGGAGAAAACCGTTTCAAGACGCAGAGAGCTGGAAGCATCGCTTCGCAATGCCGTCGGGCAGGCGTTGAACGACAGCAGACACCGCCTGAGTCTGCTGGCATCAATACTCGACGGTGTTTCTCCTCTGAAGAGGATGAGCAGGGGCTTCGGATTTGTGGAAAATGAAGAGGGAAGAGCCGTGGTTTCTGTGGAGGATGTAAGCAGGAACAGCGAGCTGACAGTATATGTTGCCGACGGAAGTATACTGGCTACAGTCAGGGATACGGAAAGAAAACACTATGAAAAAAACTGACATGACGCAGGAGGAAGGCAGGCTGTCTGTTGAGGAGTGCTTTGACAGGCTGGAGGAGCTGCTGTCTTCGATGGAATCCGACAAGACGGGACTGGAGGAGACCTTCAGATTGTATGAACAGGGACTAAAGCTGCTGAAAACGGCCTCCGAAAGCATAAACAGCGTAGAAAAACAGATCAGAATACTGAATGAAGAGGAACAGCATGAGCTTCATTGAAGAATTAAAAGAGAAAACAAAAAGCATCAGCAGCGATATTGCCGCATATCTGCCTGAGGAAACAGGATTCCAGAGTATTATCCTCGAAGCCTGCAATTACTCTGTAAGAAACGGAGGAAAGAGACTCAGACCGATGCTGATGCTCTGTTCGTATATATTATGCAGAAATAACGGCAGCGAGGAGCTTTCGGAGGAAGAAAAAAAGTCGATAGCTCCGTTCATGGCAGCAATGGAGATGATACACTCCTCATCACTGGTCCATGATGACCTGCCATGCATGGATAATGATGTGTTAAGGAGAGGCGTTCCGAGTACATGGGCAAAATTCGGAGAGGATATGGGAACCCTCGCCGGAGACGGTCTGATGCTTTATGCCTTTGAAACGGCATCGGCTTCAGAAGCCGATCCGGGACTTAAGTGCAGATGCATAGAGATACTGGCTCGAAAATCCGGAATATTCGGAATGGTCGGAGGACAGTCCGTCGACGTTATGCTGACCGGAAAGCAGCCTGACCGCGATCAGCTGGAATTTATCTACAAGGAAAAGACCGGAGCGCTTATCGAAGCCTCGATCATGATCGGAGCTGTTCTTGCCGGAGCGGACGAGGCTGTGACAGCAACACTTGAGGAGGCTGCGGATTGTGTGGGAATGGCCTTCCAGATACAGGATGACATTCTCGATGTGACGGCAACAGAGGAGGAGCTGGGCAAGCCTGTAGGCTCGGACAGCGCCAACGGAAAGACCACCTGGCTGACATATTACGGCATGGAGCGGTCGGCAGAGGATGTGAGAAATTATACGGATAAGGCTCTGAAGCTGATCAGAAGCATAGGAAGCTATGATTTCTTTGAACGGCTTCTCATAAGCCTTATAGACAGGAAAGCCTGATGGGAAAAAAGAGACTTGATGTACTTCTGTTTGAAAGAGGACTTGCCGAAAGCCGTGAAAAAGCAAAGACCGTCATTATGAGCGGGATAGTATATGTGAACGGCACCAGGGAGGACAAGCCCGGCACGTCATTCCCCGATGAGGAAAAGCTTGACATCGAGGTAAGGGGAGCTGTTCTGAAATATGTATCCAGAGGCGGGCTGAAGCTGGAAAAGGCCGTTGAACAGTTCGGAGTCGATCTTAAGGATCGTGTCTGTATGGATATAGGCGCTTCCACAGGAGGCTTCACGGACTGCATGCTTCAGAATGGAGCGGCAAAGGTCTTTGCCGTGGACGTGGGGCACGGGCAGCTGGCATGGAAGCTGAGAAATGACGGCAGAGTAGTCTGCATGGAAAAAATGAATATCAGGTACATTACACCGGAGGATATCGGCTGCGAACAGCTTGATTTCGCTTCTGTGGATGTGTCCTTTATTTCACTTGACAAGGTACTTCCGGCGGCAAAGCCTCTGCTGAAGGCTGATGCACGGATGGTATGCCTCATCAAGCCGCAGTTTGAAGCAGGAAGAGAGGAAGTCGGCAAAAAGGGCGTGGTAAGGGATGAAAAGATCCACTGCCGCGTGATCGAAAAGGTCGTTGCTCTGTGCCGGCAGCAGGAGCTGTCGGTCATCGGACTTACCTTCAGCCCTGTAAAGGGACCGGAAGGAAATATCGAATACCTGATCTACATTTCCAACGGACCGGACAGACAGGACAGCATTGCTGCATCTCCTTCGGATATCGCAGCGGTTGTTGAACAGGCTCACGCTGAACTGGACAGATGAACCGGCGGTGAGGCCGGCTGTCTTTCGATGCAGGGATGATGAACGGACTGCCGGGATATGAGGAATACTTCAAAAATGCGGTCGGTCTCTTTCTGAATGTGAAGCCGAAAACAGACTGCGGGGGTCTGACAGAAAAAGAAACGAAATGAAGAATTTTTATATTATAATCAGTGAATATACAACGAGGGTCAGGAGCATTTCGATCACAAAAAACCGGCTTGTAGAGGGCCTCAGTCAGAGAGGCGCGAGGGTCGAGGTGTATGAGGGATATCTTGACAGACAGTTTGCGATTCCGGACTGGGTGGACTGTGTAATCACTGTCGGAGGGGACGGAACTATGCTGAGAGCATCCAGGGCCGGCTCCGGACGCAATGTGACATACCTTGGCATCAACAAGGGTCATATGGGATATCTTACAGAGCTTGCACAGATAGATGATTATGATGAGGTGATCGACAGACTCCTGAGGGACGATTTCAAGATCGAGGAAAGGATGATGCTGAGCGCCTCGGCATATCGCGGCGGAAAAAGAATATACCGGGATTATGCGTTGAATGATGTTCTTATCGGCAAGAATGATTCGGTCCATATGATGACCTTTGAGTTGTATATCAACGATACATTGATCAACGAATACAGGGCGGACGGAGTGGTGGTGGCAAGCCCTACCGGCTCCACCTGCTATTCGATGTCGGCGGGCGGACCGATAGCGGAGCCTACAGCAAAGCTTCTGCTGGTCACCCCGATATGCCCTCATGCAATAAATACCAGACCTCTGGTGCTGTCACCGTCAGACCGGATCAAGATCATTCCGAAGCATACAACACAGCTGGTATCCTGCGACGGAGCCGACGGAACGGATCTTATGTGTGACGATGAAGTAATAATAACAAAATCAAGGCATTCGATGAAGTTTATCAGATTCAGGGAGACTTCGTTTCTGGACACGCTCAGAGACAGAATGAGGTATGTTTGAGCCGGAGTTCCGAGACTCAGACTGGATATGCAGAGGATAGGGACGGTGATATAATATGAAGGTCGGAAGACAGGCGAAGATCATTGAGTTGATCGGAAGATACGATATCGAGACTCAGGAGGAGCTCTGCGAAAAGCTCAATGCCGAGGGCTATGATGTAACTCAGGCCACGGTATCAAGGGATATCAGAGCTCTCAAGCTGACAAAGGTCACGGACAATAACGGCAGATCTGTTTACAAGACGGTTCCGGGCAATACCGATTTTTCACAGAAATATCTTAATATTCTGAAAAACGGCTTTATTTCCATGGACATGGCCCAGAACATCCTTGTAATAAAGACCGTGACCGGTATGGCCATGGCTGTTGCCACGACTATAGATGCAATGGCATTCAAGGATGTGCTGGGCTGCATTGCCGGAGACGACACTATTATGGTGGCGGTAAGAACGGTCGACGGCTGTCTTGAAGTAATGAAGAAGATCCGTGATATTGTTGACGACTGAGAAGAACCTGAGACATGCTGCTGGAGTTAAATGTAAAAGATATAGCCCTGGTCAAGAAAGCTTCGGTATCCTTTGAACCGGGGCTTAACATACTTACCGGAGAAACCGGAACCGGAAAATCTGTCATAATCGATTCTGCGCTGCTGGCTCTGGGAGGCAGAGCGAGAGGCGATATGATAAGGAGAGGCGCCGAACAGGCATATGCCGAACTGATATTCGATGCGGACAGAGAACATCTCGAGCGCCTTTCGGAGCTTGGGATAGTTCCTGATGAGAACGGACTGATAGTTATCAGCCGCAGACTCAGTCCTGGCAGAAGCATCAGCAGAATAAATGACGAAACGGTTTCGTCAGCGAGGCTTAAGGAGGCCGCAGCGCTGCTTTTAGATGTTTACGGTCAGAATGAATACCATACTCTGTTAGATAAAAGGACACATCTCAGAATACTTGATGAGTATATCGGAGAGGATGCCGCGGTGCTTAAGAGAAGGACGGAGGAAGCCTACAGAGCCTTCCGTTTTTCAAAGGAAAAGGCGGAAGGCTTTGATCTGGACGAAAAGGAGAGAAAGAGGCAGGCGGATCTGCTTGGATATGAAATAGAAGAGATAGACAGAGCGGCTCTTTCCGAGGGTGAAGAGGAGGAGCTGGCGGCACGCTTCAGACGTCTCAGCAATGCCAGAGAGATACTGGACAGACTGAACGATGCCCACAGAGCATTATCGGGATGTGATACCGGCAGGGCGATTTCCGAGATCGAATCGGCTATGCGATTTGATGAGAGTCTTAAGGATATCCGTGATGAGCTGATGGATATGCAGTCGATCCTTGATTCCTGTCTTAAGGATATCAGCGGATATGTGTCCGGCTCCGAAGTGGACGAAAGGGCTGTATCTGAGACAGAGAGCAGGCTGGAGCTCATCAGAAAGTTAGAGCTCAAATACGGAGATTCGATTGAAGCTGTTCTTGCCTACAGGGAGGATGCAAAAAAGAGGCTGGAGAGCCTTCTCGGTTATGAGGAGGAAAAGCTCAGAGCTGAAAAGGAACTGAAACAGGCACAGGAGGAGCTGGATTCGGCCTGTGCTGCTCTCAGCTGCATCAGGAAAGAGTTTGCCGGGAAGCTGTGCGGGGAGATATGCAGAGAGCTTGGAGATCTGGGCTTTGAAAAGCCCGAGCTGCACTTGAGCTTTGGAACAAAAGCGGCCTTTTCTGACGGATATGATGAGGTTTGCTTTATGACTGCCCTGAATCCGGGAGAGCTGCCGAAGCCCCTCAGCGAGGTGGCGTCGGGAGGAGAATTGTCGAGGGTAATGCTGGCGATAAAAACGGTGCTGGCACAGACAGACGATATGCCTACACTTATCTTTGATGAGATCGATACCGGAATCAGCGGAAGAACCGCCCAGAAGGTGGCGGAAAAGCTGGATGTGATCGGTATGAGGCATCAGGTGATATGTGTATCCCATCTGCCTCAGATAGCTGCGATGGCAGATTGTCATTTTGTGATACGCAAGACAGAACAGGACGGAAGAAATGTTACAGAGATAGAAAAGCTGGATGAGAACGGTGCGAAGTCGGAGCTGGCAAGACTTCTCGGCGGAGCCGAGATAACCAAAGCGGTATCTGACAATGCATCGGAAATGCTTAAGCTGGCTAAGAGCGGAAAGAAAAAGAGAAGAAAAGCGTGAACAATTTTACGGCAGACAATCAGATACTGATAACGGTCATAGCGGCATGGGCTTCGGCTCAGCTGCTTAAGACCTTGATAACCCTGTGGATCGAAAGAAGGTTTGTACCGGAAAGGCTGTTGGGTCCCGGAGGAATGCCAAGCTCTCATTCTTCGACGGTCTGTTCTCTTGCAGTCTCCACAGCTATTATTTATTCTATACATTCCTTCGAGTTCTGTATCAGTCTGGTCCTTGCCATGATAGTTATGCATGATGCCATGAATGTGAGACTGGAAACGGGAAAGCAGGCAAAGATACTTAATGAGATGATGAAAAACAACCCTCTGCATATTAAGGGGGAGGTCTTCGAGGAACAGCTCAAGGAGCTTGTCGGTCATACGCCCACACAGGTCATCTGCGGAGCCCTGCTCGGAGTGGCGGTTGCATTGATCGTTAATTATATTGCGGCCTGATGATGAAAATAAACGGAAAAAAAATACTTATAAGAAGCATTGCGGCGCTGCTCTGTTTATGTGCGGCGCTTTCTTTCGTATCCTGCAAAGGCATGGAGCTGGAAAACAAGACGGAGATCGTTGAGGAGTACACACTGCCGCAGGCCATGATCCTGATAGCTAACGAAAGAAACAAATACGAATCCGTATATTCACCGGAAATATGGAAGGTCAGCATAGGGGATGAAAATAGCTTTGACAGACTTACGGTTCAGAATGTCAGACAGTTTATGGAACGTCTTAAGCTTCTGTGCATGCTGGCGGAGGAAAAGGGAATAACCGCCACAAGTCAGGAGAGGGACATCATTCGTCAGGTGACGGATGAATATATGAAGGGGCTTACTGAGGAGGATGCAGCCTACATAGGCTGTACCAGAGCGGATGTCCAGAAGCTGTATACCGATTATTTTGTCGCCGAAAAGCTGATAAAAAGCATTATAGGAGAGGTGGACTCGGAAATAAGCGATTCGGAGGTAAAGGTCATCAGGATACAGCAGATCGGAACCGCAGACCTTAAAAAGGCAAAGGCCATTCTCAAAAGGATCAAGATCGACAAGGAGAGCTTCAGCTCGATGGCCGGAAGATACAGTGAAACGGAGGATATCGAGATAACTCTGATGAGAGACAGAGACAACGGGCTGATAAAAAGAACGGCCTTTTCTCTGGAGGAGGGTCAGGTCTCAAATATTCTTGCGGTCGGAGATATGTACTATATTATTAAGTGTGTCGACGGCTATGATGAGGAGGAGACTCTGGAAAGAAAGAACAAGCTGAGCCGGGCTCTAAATACAACAGCTGCTGAAAAGGTGCTGAGTCCTTATCAGAGGGAGCACAATATAGTTTTTATTGAAAAATACTGGAATGAGATAGACTTTTCGGAGGAATCGGGTTCCACTGTCCAGAATTTTTTTGATCTGTACAAGGAAATGATAGGATAAAGATAAAAATTTTATTAAAACTGGCACTCAAACATTGAAAGTGCTAACAAATATGATATACTATTCATTGCCGTACATAACAGGTGTACGGCAAATTTTTATAAGGAAGTGGAACAAATGTCAGAGATAAAAAAAGGCAATCTGAATATCAACAGCGAAAATATATTCCCTATCATTAAGAAATGGCTCTATCAGGATCATGATATTTTTTATCGTGAGCTGATCTCCAACGGATGCGATGCCATAACCAAGCTCAAGAAGCTATCCCTGATCGGGGAGTATTCCCAGCCGGAGGATGAAAAGTATCGCGTCTATGTGACCGTGGATCCGGAGAACAATACAATCACCTTTGAGGATAACGGTATCGGTATGACCGCTGAGGAGGTAAATAAGTATATCAATGAAATAGCTTTTTCCGGTGCTGCCGATTTCCTCCGGAAATACAAGGATAAGGCTAATGAGGATCAGATCATAGGACATTTCGGACTCGGCTTTTATTCGGCGTTTATGGTATCCGACAAGGTAACCATTGATACTCTGTCCTATAAGGAGGGGGCACAGCCGGTGCTCTGGAGCTCGGAGGACGGAATGCAGTATGAGATGACGGACGGCGGAAGGACAGAGCACGGAACATCCATCACCCTGTATATCAATGATGAAGAGCTTCAGTTCTGCAATGAGTATAAGGCAAGGGAAGTGATAGAAAAGTACTGCTCCTTTATGCCGGTGGAAATATATCTTACAGATGCTGCTAAGGAAAGAAAGAAGGCGGAGGAGGCAGCCGGAAATGCAAAAGGAACCGTTGAGGTTCAGGCAGAGGGCGGCGAGACAGGCTCCGACAGCGATAAAGAGCAGGTGAAGGAGGAGCCTAAGCCGCTTAATGATACCAACCCGCTCTGGAACGAGAGTCCTTCCCAGGTTACCGAGGAGCAGTATAAGGAGTTTTACCGCAAGGTATTCAGAGACTATAAGGAGCCTCTGTTCTGGATCCATCTGAATATGGATTATCCTTTCAATCTGAAGGGCATTCTGTATTTCCCTAAGGTTAATACTCAGTATGAGAATATTGAAGGCACTATCAAGCTGTACAACAATCAGGTATTTATTGCGGACAATATCAAGGAGGTCATTCCGGAGTATCTGCTGCTGCTCAAGGGGGTTATCGACTGCCCTGACCTGCCTCTTAACGTGTCCAGATCCGCATTGCAGAATGATGGTTTTGTAAAGAAGATATCCGACTATATCACGAAGAAGGTATCTGACAAGCTCTCGGGAATGTTCAAGACGGATCGGGAGAATTACGAAAAATACTGGGATGATATCAGTCCGTTTATAAAATACGGCTGCATCAAGGATACAAAATTCGGCGACAAGATGAAGGATGCCGTTATCTTCAGGGATATTGACGGAAAATACCTGACCGCTGAGGAATACCTGAAGCCGGAAGACAATAACGATAAGGAGATCGTAAAGACCGATAATGAAGAAAAGCCTGAGGCATTGAAGCAGGACGGTGAAGAGACTGCAGAGACAAAACAGGCTGCGGCGCCGCAGGAGGATACCGCTGAAAACGGTACTGAAAAGCCTAAGAGAAAGATCTTCTATGTAACTGATGAAAAGGAACAGGGACAGTATATCCGCATGTTCAGAAAGTCCGGAAAGAATGCGGTCATACTGAACTATGCTATCGATACTCCTTTCATTTCGTTTATGGAAATGAAGCATGAGGATATCAGCTTTATTCGTATCGATTCCGATATTACCGAGGAGTTTAAGGACGGAAGCGAAAGAAATGAAGCTGACGAAAAGCTTGCGGAGAAGCTCACGGCTCTCTTCAGAAAGGTGCTCGGCGACGAAGAGCTGGATGTGAAGGTGGAGAGACTTAAGGACAGCTCGGTTGCTTCGATGATGACCATGTCAGAGGAGGGACGCCGTATGCAGGAAATGATGAAGATGTATGCTGCTTACGGTATGAACATGGGCGATATGGGTAAGGATGCCCAGACACTGGTCCTCAACTCCAACAACGCTCTGGTGGCAAGGCTTGAGTCGGAGGGAGAGGAACCGACAGAGACAGGCAGACTGATAGCAGAGCAGCTTTACGATATGGCGCTGCTTTCAAGGGGAGCACTCGATCAGGAACGTCTTGAAAACTTTATCAGAAGAAACCAGGAGCTTCTGCTCAGAATGTGATAACGGAGGACCGGATAATGACAAAAAAGAGTGAAGGCGAACAGCTCAAGGCTCAGCTTGAATATTCATTTGAGCATATAGGGTCAAAAAGGCCTGAGGACATTGAAAAGGCAGCTGTATTCTGCGAAGGCTACAAGGCATTTATGAATGCGTCCAAGACAGAGAGGGAATGCTGTGCCTACGTGAAAAAAATGGCCGAGGCAGAGGGCTACAGAGAGTTTGATCCTAAAGAAAGGTATGCTGCCGGAGACAGAGTGTATTTTGTTAACCGGGATAAAAACATCATACTTGTGACCTTCGGAAAGAAGGGACTTGAGGAGGGCGTCAAATTCAATATTGCTCATATTGACAGTCCGAGACTTGATCTGAAGCCGTTCCCGTTATACGAGAAGGATGAGATAGCTTATCTGAAGACTCATTATTACGGTGGTATCAGAAAATACCAGTGGGGAACGACTCCGCTTGCCATGCATGGAACAGTGTTGCTTAAGGATGGCACAAAGGTAAATATCTGTGTGGGAGAGGAAGAGGAGGATCCTAAGTTTATTATTTCCGATCTTCTTCCTCATCTGTCGGCGGCTCAGAACAAAAGGCCTTTAAGCGAAGGTCTCAAGGGAGAAGAGCTGAATATCATTATCGGAAACATTCCTTATCAGGACGAAAAGATCAAGGACAGATTCAAGCTGTCGGTGCTCAGACAGCTGAATGAGCGTTTCGGAATGACAGAGCTGGATTTTACAAGGGCAGAGATAGAAATGGTCCCAGCCGTCAAGGCTGCGGATATAGGACTTGACAGAAGTCTGGTGGGAGCATACGGACAGGATGATAAGGTCTGCGCATATACGGCAGTGATGGCTGCATTTGAAGTCAGGGAGCCGGATCATACTACCGTAACCGTCCTGACAGACAAGGAAGAGATCGGCTCGGAGGGAAACACCGGCATGGCCTCCAGGGCGCTGGAGCATTTTATTGAAGATATCTGCGATATTTTCGGAGCGAAGCCGAGAAATGTATTCAGACACTCTGTATGCCTGTCATCAGATGTGAATGCTGCTTTTGATCCGACCTTTGCCGACGTTTTTGACAAGAATAATTCCTGTATGCTGGGACATGGACCTGTACTGACAAAGTATACAGGCTCAAGAGGCAAGTCGGGCTCAAATGACGCATCAGCCGAGACTATGGCAAAGGTGATAGGCTGCATGGAGAAGGAGGATGTGTGCTGGCAGATCGGAGAGCTCGGAAAGGTCGATGAGGGCGGCGGAGGAACCATAGCGCTCTTTATGGGGGACATGAATGTGGATACAGTAGATCTCGGAGTTCCTGTATTAGCCATGCACGCACCGTTTGAAATAACCTCAAAGCTGGATGTATATCACACCTACAGAGCCTTCTGCGCATTTTACCGCAGCTGAAACGGCAGACATGGTTTTCCGGGAGTCGGATAGTGGAGAAAGAAACAGGAAAAATAAGAAATGATATCATTCTTGCAGCGGCGGTGCTTATCATCGCCGCTGTGTGGATAGCGGTCTCCGGCAGGAATACAGCCTTGTCAGAGAGTGCCGAAATAGTTGTGACCAGGGATGATGAGGAGATATTCAGAAAGAAAGCATCGGATACTCCGCTGCCCTATACTTTTTCCGTAGAAGGAAAAAACGGAGGTCATAATGTGTTTCTGATCGATGAGAATGACGATGGAGAGCTGGGACTCAGATGTGTGGAGGCTGACTGCCCGGATAAGATATGCGTGGAAACCGGCAGGATCCATTCGGCAGAGCAGCCGATAGTCTGCCTTCCCCACAGAATCACGGCAAGAATAATAAAAAAGTATTGACATTTATTAATGAATATTATAAAATACTGACTGTTCGCGATACGAACTTTGGGGTCTTAGCTCAGCTGGGAGAGCATCTGCCTTACAAGCAGAGGGTCATAGGTTCGAGCCCTATAGGCCCCATTGTTTTTCTGAAATCGCCATGGCGGAGTAGCTCAGCTGGCTAGAGCACACGGTTCATACCCGTGGTGTCGAGGGTTCAAGTCCCCCCTCCGCTATTTTTTTTATGTTTTAACTATTCAGCACGATAAGCCGTGCGTATATATCAAAATGTGTTTACATATTTTGATATATACGCACGGCTTATCTGTCTGCAGAGCAGACGGCAGCCAAATGAGCAAACAAAGCAGCTTTAGCTGCGGCTTTGCGAATTTGGATGACAGTGCTGAATAGTACGATGCAGAACAAATGAGCAAATAAAGCAGCTTTAGCTGCAGCTTTGCGAATTGGGCTGGCAGTGCTGAATAGTATGATGCAGAGCAAATGAGCAAACAAAGCAGCTTTAGCTGCGGCTTTGCGAATTGGGCTGACAGCACTTTTTGTTGTAGCTATCGGGACGAGAGAAGAGTATACTTATTGGAAAACCATATGATAATATTCACTGCTTTACCGGATGATCCGAAAGCTTGCAATGATACTTAAGGTAGTATAAAATCAACACAATGAAATATTATTTTATAGTAAATCCAAATTCGGGAAAGGGTAAGGGCCTGAAGCTCTGGAACCGCATCAGGACGTGTCTGAACAGATACGGTACGGAGTATGAGCTTTTTTTTACTGATGCTTCGGAAGACGGAGCGGAGGCTGCAAAACTGCTCACAAAGGATCCTGACAGCTGTACCGGAAGTATTTATGTGATCGGAGGAGATGACACACTCAATGCTGTCCTGAACGGACTTGTTCACATGACCAATGTAAATGTGGGCTATATACCTACCGAGCCCAGGGAGGGCTGTGCAAGGAGTCTCAGACTGACGGGAGATGTCAAAGCATTGCTGAAGAGGATCAGAGCCGGCGGAAGTGAAAGCGGTGCCCGTATCGAAGCGGTGGACTACGGAGTGCTTACATGCGGGAACGGCGAGATCGTTCGCCGTTTTGTAAGCAGCACAGGAATCGGCTTTAACGCGGCGGTGCGCCGGCGAATGAACTGCGGCAGAGGCGGAAGGGGTGAATCGCAAATAAAAACACCGTTAGGCTATGTTTCGGCGGTGATAAGGGAGCTGTTTTTCTTCAGACCGGTCAAGGGCTATATTCTGCTGGACGGGAACCGGAGGATCGAGTTCAACAACATTTTGTTCATTTCCGTTCATATCCATCCATATGAGGGCAGGTACAGGTTTGCGAATCTTGCCGATCCCAAGGACGGAATGCTGGAAATCTGTGCCGTCAACTGCAGGAACCGCTTCAGGCTGATACCGCTGCTGATTAGAAGCCGTTTCGGAAACCTGAACGAATGCAGCAGAGTAAAAACTTATCAGTGCAGCGAAGTTCGCATACACCTTGAGCGGGAATGTGCGGTTCATACGGATGGAGACAGCTTCGGAAGCATAAGGGATATGGATCTGAGATGCATCAGACAGCAGCTCAATATTCTGCGATGATGCAGACAATGATACTGCCGCAATGAGAATGCCCACAGTGACAATGCAGACTTCAACAATTCAGACTTCAACAATAATGCAGACCTCGATAATGCATACTATAATAACGCAGATTATGATAATACATACTATGACAATGCACACAACAGGAGATAACAGATGAGGATAGGACACGGGTATGATGTCCACAGACTGACGGAAAACAGAGAGCTGATCCTGGGAGGCGTAAAGATTCCCTATGAGCTGGGACTGCTGGGGCATTCGGATGCGGATGTACTGACGCATGCGGTGATGGATGCACTGCTGGGAGCCGCGGCACTCGGAGACATAGGACAGCATTTTCCGGACGATTCGGAAGAGTATTTAGGAGCGGACAGCATTGAGCTGCTCAAAAGAGTGGTCTCTCTGCTTGATGCCGAAGGATATCGCATTTCAAATATCGACAGCACTATATTGTGTCAGAGGCCCAGGCTAAAGAGCTATATTCCTATGATGAGGAAGAGGATAGCCGGGGCGGCGGGAGTCGATACCGGATGTGTCAGCGTGAAGGCTACAACAGAAGAGGGTCTGGGCTTTACAGGCAGCGGAGAAGGAATTGCCGCTCATGCGGTGTGTATTATAGAGAAAATATAGAGAAAAGGGGATGCCGGTCATCGGCAGTCCCGAGGGGAAACAGATGAAAATATTTGATACATTACAGAGAAGAAAAGTTGAATTTGAGCCGATCGAGCCGGGCAAGGTAGGCATTTATGTGTGCGGACCAACCGTTTATAACCTTATTCATATCGGAAATGCCAGACCGATGATCGTTTTTGATACCTTCAGACGATATCTTGAATACAAGGGCTATGATGTGAATTATGTCAGCAACTTTACAGATGTTGACGATAAGATCATCAAGGCGGCAAATGAAGAGGGAGTATCGGCGTCCGATATTTCGGAAAAGTATATTGCCGAATGCAAAAAGGACATGAGTGATCTGAATATCAAGCCTGCAACGCATCATCCGCAGGCAACAAAGGAGATCGACGGCATGATCCGTATGATTCAGAAGCTGATAGACAACGGACATGCCTACGTTGCGGCTGACGGCACCGTTTATTTCAGTGTGGAAACCGATGAGGGATACGGAAAGCTCAGTCACAAGGATATGAATGAAATGATGTCCGGACTCAGGGATCTGAAGGTCAGCGGCGAGGAGCAGAAAAGAAATGCAAATGATTTTGTGCTTTGGAAGCCGAAGAAGGAGGGAGAGCCTTTCTGGGAGTCACCGTGGTGCGAGGGCAGACCGGGATGGCATATAGAGTGCTCGGTCATGAGCCAGAAGTATATAGGAGATACCGTGGATATTCACTGCGGAGGAGAGGATCTTATCTTCCCGCATCATGAAAATGAGATAGCCCAGTCGGAATGCGCTACGGGAAAGCCTTTCTGCAAATACTGGATGCATAACGGCTTCCTGAAGATCAACAATGAAAAGATGTCAAAATCCCTCGGCAATTTCTTCACAGTCAGGGATATTACTGCTCAGTATGATCCTATGGTGCTCAGACTGTTCATCCTGAGCGCCCAGTACCGGACACCGCTCAACTTCTCCAAGGAGCTGATGGAGCAGACCAAAGCCTCCTATGAGCGTATCTTAAACTGTACCGATAAGCTTAAGGAGCTGTCAGCCGTATGTGCTTCGAAGCCTTATTCAGATGCGGAAAATGAGGCTGCAGCGCAGGCCGAGGGCTTTGTCAGAGAATTTGAAAATGCCATGGAGGATGATAATAATACTGCGAATGCCGAAACAGCCGTCTTCGAGATAGTTCGTCTTGCCAACTCTACGGTTAACGGAGATTCCTCGGCAGAGTATGTAGCTTATATGCTGGAGGTCATCAGAAAGCTCTGTGACGGAGTTCTCGGAGTAATCTCTGACAGAAGGGCGGACAGCCTTGACACAGAGATCGAGGAGCTTATCGCAAAGCGCCAGGAAGCAAGAAAGGCAAGAGACTTCAAGACGGCAGATGCGATCAGAGATCAGCTGACGGCAATGGGGATCATTCTTGAGGATACCAGGGAAGGCGTAAAGTGGAAGAAAGCATGATGAACGGTTCCTCGCTGGCGTTTATCGGAGACGCGGTGTTTGAGCTTATGGTCAGGAAATATGTACTTGAGCACGGCTCGGGGCAGCCCGACAGACTGCATAAGCATTCTACGGCTGTTGTAAATGCCGCGGCCCAGTCGGAGCTGATAGGGCTGCTTATGGATGAACTGACAGAGGAGGAGCTGGGAATATACAAGAGAGGCAGGAATTCAAGTACTGCCACCAGCGCAAAGCACCAGACGATAGGCGATTATCGCAGAGCAACAGGTCTGGAGGCTCTGTTCGGTTATCTCTTTCTTGCCGGAAGGTACGACAGACTCAGTGAGCTGTTCGGGCTCGGCATGGAAAAGAAAAAGACAGGCAGCGGAATCGCAGCAGAGAAGAGAAATGCCGGCAGCGGAATCGCAGCAGAAAAGAAGAGTGCGAATAATTTAGAATAATTCTAAAATATTTGAGCAATTCCGTTAAAATATTATTGACAAATTAGGCGAATTATTTTATATTTGTCTAACATAATCGAGCAGGTGCAGATAAATGCTCTGCATCGATTCAGGCAGTGGACGGTCAGCCGTTTTTCATCTGCAGATTTAATTTAATATTCTGCGTCGCTGTGACGGGAATAACCTGCTTTAAGATGCCTTGAGAGAATAGCCGGGTGGTGCGAGGCTTAGGGTCACTGCAGGGTCTCACCCCTGAGCGACAACCCTGTTGAGTGGGCGTTGATGGACGCCAAGAAGAGTGGTCCCGCGGAAACAATTATTATCTGTTATTGATAGTTTTCGTCTCTTTGTTTTTTCAGCAAAGAGACGATTTTTTTTATCCAAGGATCCGGTCATCGTTGCTTTTGCTTTAATTCAGACCGGATCATTACGGAGGAAGACCAATGAAGAATTACACAAAGTACAGCCCTGGCTATTTTGTTCCGCCTATGCCGGTGACGGAGTTTGATTGGTATAAAAAGGATCATATCGAAAAAGCTCCTGTATGGTGCAGCGTGGATCTGAGAGACGGAAATCAGGCTCTGATAGTGCCTATGAATCTGGATGAAAAGCTGGAGTTCTTTAATTATCTTGTCAAGATAGGCTTCAAGGAGATAGAGATAGGCTTTCCGGCAGCCAGCCAGACCGAGTTTGAATTCACCCGTTATCTGATCGACAACGATCTGATTCCGGAGGATGTAACGATTCAGGTGCTCACCCAGTCCAGAGCCCATATCATCGAGCGGACCTTTGAGGCGGTCCAGGGAGCGAAGAATGTTATAGTACATCTGTACAATTCGACATCCTTTGCCCAGAGGCAGCAGGTTTTCCGCAGATCCGAGGAGGAGATCATAGGGATCGCCGAGGAGGGCGCAAGACTGATGCTCAAATACAGAGATATGTATCCGGAGACAAAGTTCCAGTTCCAGTATTCGCCGGAGAGCTTTACAGGAACCGAGATGGAGTTTGCGAGGGATATCTGCAATGCGGTTATCGATATCTGGCATCCTGTGATGGATAACAAGATCATCATCAATCTTCCTGCAACGGTTGAGATGAGTCTTCCTCATGTTTTTGCCAACCAGATCGAATATATGAGCAAGGTGCTTCATAACAGAGAGGACGTTATTTTATCGCTTCATCCGCATAATGACAGAGGAACGGGAGTGGCCGATGCCGAGCTGGGACTGCTGGCAGGAGCTGACCGTATCGAAGGCACACTGTTCGGAAACGGTGAGAGGACCGGCAATGTGGATATTGTGACCCTTGCCATCAATATGTTTACCCATGGCGTGGATCCGGAACTGGATTTTTCAAATATCAAAGAAGCTGTAGAGATCTACGAGAGAGTTACGGGCATGAGCGTCGGACCTCGCCAGCCGTACGGAGGAAAGCTTGTATTCGCAGCCTTCTCGGGATCCCATCAGGATGCGATCTCGAAGGGCATGAAGTGGCGTGAGGAAACAGGTGACAACAGGTGGACCTGTCCTTATCTGCCGCTGGATCCTCATGATGTCGGCAGGACCTACGACGGAGATATCATCCGTATCAACAGTCAGTCCGGAAAGGGCGGAGTGGCATATATTCTCGAACACAGCTACGGATATATCATCCCGAAGACCATGATGAGCGAGCTGGGATACTTTATCACAGGCATTTCGGACAATGCGCAGGTCGAGCTGCAGCCGCGTGAGATCTATGACGCCTTCAAGTCGGAGTATATCAACAGGTTCTCACCTATCGATATCTCTGATGCCACCTTCAACCACCTGTCCACCACAAAGGATGAGGGCGCAGACAGTATGTCGGTCAAGATGCGTGCAGTCATCAACGGAGAGAGGTTTACTCTTGAGGGCGACGGAAACGGACGTCTGGATGCGGTAAGCAATGCACTGAGACAGACCCACTACAACTTTGATTATGACTTTGTGACCTATTCGGAGCATGCTATCAGCGAGGATTCCAACTCAAAGGCTGCCGCTTACGTATGTATTGCGGACAAGACAGGCAAGCAGTACTGGGGAGTCGGAACCCATGCGGATATCATTTTGGCATCCGTGAATGCTCTCGTATCGGCACTTAACAGAATGAATGAGCACCTTCACTTTATTAAGTGATATTACCGTGATATAGATCAAGGTAACAAAAAAGCCTCTGCCATATGCTCTTGAACCATGTGCTTTCCCTGAATCAGCGGGAAAAGGAACAGGTATCAGGTCATATTACGGCAGGGGCTTTAGTTTTGCGGGTAAAAGGTCATGAGCCGGAAACGCTGTTTTTCAGTCCGTCTTCAAGTCTGTGCATGTCAGAAAATTCAAATCTGACCATCAGCGCCGCAACTATTGCCGCTAAAAGATCAGCAAAGGGACCGGCAAACACTATTCCGTCAATTCCGAAGAAAACAGGCAGAACGATCAGCAGAGGAAGCAGGAACAGGATCTGCCTCGTCAGCGATACGAACATTCCCTTTTTCGGCTTCCCGACAGAGGCAAAAAACTGTGAGGTAACGGGCTGAATGCAGTTTGCCCAGGTACAGAACAGGAAGATCCTGAAAAATCTAACACCGAAAACGTAGTATTCCTCCGAGCCGTTTCCGAACAGATCGAGTATGTTTCTCGGGAACAGCTGTATGAGAATGAAGGAAGAGAAGGATACCACAGCCGCGGCTATCAGAGCCATCATATATGTGGTACGGACCCTTGCGTAATTGCGGGCTCCGTAGTTGAAGCTCTCTATCGGCTGGCTTCCCTGAGCTATTCCTATGACAACGGCAAGGAATATCTGATTCACCTTCATTACGATGCCCGCGCAGGCGATCGGAATGGCTTCCCCGTATACTGACATGGAGCCGTAGTATTTCAGAGAGTTGTTAAGTACTACCTGAACTATCATCATTGCCAGCTGGTTCGTGCAGGAGGCTGTTCCCAGAGAAGCGGTCTGCAGTACAACCGCAGGAGACGGCACGAAGTGCTTTCTTTTTAGAGGGAGAGTTTTAAAACGGCGGATATAGAGGATAACAAGAATACCGGAGAATACCTGACCGATCACCGTCGCAGCGGCAGCTCCGAACATCCCGAGTCCTAACACAAGAATGAAGAACGCGTCGAGAAAAATGTTTATGACAGCTCCTGAGAGGTTGCATATCATAGTCATATTCGGACTTCCGTCGGCCCTGATAATATGTCCTCCGCCTATGGTGAGAATGACAAAAGGGAATCCAACAGCAAGCGTGCGTACATATTCGGCAGCGTAGGGAAGAACATCCTCCGGAGAGCCGAAGAGCTTAAGCATTGGGGTGAGAAGCAGTTCAACGATCAGAAAAAGCACTGCTCCGGAAAGGATAAGCATTACCACTGCATTTCCGATGAAGAAAGGAGCATTTTCATAATCTCTTTTTCCCATATGCAGATTAAAATTAGCGGCACCGCCTATTCCGAACAGAAGACCTAAGGCGGTACAGGACATTGCCAGCGGGAATGCGATATTTGTAGCGGCATTTCCCAAGGTGCCTATTGCCTGTCCTATGAATATCTGATCTACTATATTGTACACTGCCGTAACGAGCATCGCTATGATGCTCGGAACAGCGAATTCCAGCATGAGCCCGCCTATGGGTCTGGTTCCGAGATATTCTCTTCTTGATGACGGATCGGAGGTTTTATTCATGATTCTTCTCCTGACAACGATATATGATCTGACATGCGGAACGGAATGATCCGCTTCGGCGCGGCCCGCGGGATTCGGTATTGCGGGATCGGCATGAGTATTCAGATCTGAAATATTATAAACCATTATTGCAGATAATTGATTTTATATTTTCAAACATTGATTTTGCGGAGCTGGAGGGCGCCTGCACGGAAAGAGAAACAGCAAAACGAATGAATATAAAAAAAATATAATATTTATGCATCAGCAGGTGCGGTTATCGATTGACAAAGAAAGCAATATTATTTATAATTCTCAAATATATTTTTTTTCTGCAATGTGGCGAAAGAAATTTCGGCTTATATTGCTATACTTTTTTTTGGAGGTAATACACAATGAAAAGAATTATTTCTGTTGCAGCAGCAGCTGTAATGGCTCTTTCTCTTGTTGCATGCGGATCTTCAAGCACAGCTTCCACAACGGCAGCTGCAGCTTCATCGGATACTCAGGCACAGACAGAGGCAGCCGCAGAGGCTCCGAAGTCATCAACAAAGATGACAATGGGAACAGGCGGAACCGCAGGTACCTACTATGCGTTCGGCGGAGTGCTCGGACAGTACATCAAGAATAAGTCCGGAATCGATGTTACAGTTGTTTCAACAGACGGCTCCAAGGCTAACATTCAGGGCATCGATGCAGGCGACTATCAGCTCGGAACAGTTCAGTCCGATGTTATGGCATATGCATGGTCGGGCACAAAGTCATTTGAGAATGACGGCGCTGTAAACTCATTCAGAGTAGTAGCAGGTCTTTATGCTGAGACAGTTCAGCTTATCACCATGGATCCTGAGATCAAGTCAGCAGCAGATCTTAAGGGCAGATCGGTATCTATCGGAGCTCCGGGCTCGGGAGTATACTTCAACGCTATGGACGTTCTTGCAGCTGCAGGTCTTACAGAGAGCGATATCAAGCCTCAGTATTTAAGCTTCGCAGACAGCACAGAGGGACTTAAGGACGGAAAGATCGATGCTGCATTCATCGTTGCGGGCGCTCCGACACCGGCTATTACAGAGCTTATGACAACAAACGATGCATACCTTGTTCCTATCGACGGAGATATTGCTGATAAGATGATGGCAGACTGCCCTTACTACACAGCACTGGCTATCCCTTCGGGAACATATCCTAAGCAGGAGGCTGATATCAGCACAGTAACCGTTAAGGCAACACTTATCGTTTCCGCTGATGCTTCCGAGGATGATGTATATGCTCTTACAGCAGCTATCTTTGACAATGCCGAGGCTATCACGGCAGAGCATGCAAAGGGCGCTGAGCTCAGCATCGAAAATGCTACACAGGGTATGACAGCTCCGTTCCACGCAGGCGCAGCAAAGTACTTTGAAGAAAAAGGCGTTACAGTAGAGACTGAATGATCAGGCTTTACGTATCCGGATTGATTTGTGAAAAGGAAAACTGATGTTCTTCGATAAAAACAAAAAACAGGATACGAGCAACAACACAGCGGCAGCATCGTCTGCCGCTGTTAATTCAGCAGATATCCAGAGCAGTGTTGATGATGTTATGAAGAAGTTTGACCGCGAGTCGAACGTACGTTTATGGGAGGGAACTCCAAAGATCATTGTCAACCTTATTCTGGTGGCTTTTTCCTGCTTCTGTATATATGTTACGCTCTGGGGTACATTTCTTGAGGAGATCCGTCTGACCTCCTTCATGGCATGTATCGTATTCCTGGGCTTTCTGATATTTCCTGTAAAAAAGGGAGCACAGAAGGTCAACAGTATTCCGTGGTATGACATCATACTGATGATACTCGGCACCGGAGCATTCCTGTATTTTACATTCAATGCTGTTTCTATCATTCAGCAGGGAAGCAAATTTGCCACATATCAGATATTTATCGGCGTTATAGGCGTGCTTGCACTGGCGGAGGTCTGCAGACGTTCCGTCGGCATTCCGATCCTCATTGTGGCAGGAGCCTTCGTTATCTATGCCCTGACTGTCGGGCTCTCAAATCCGACCTTTATGGGCAGGCTGAATTATGCCATCAGACTTCTGTTCTATTCAAAAGAAGGAGTGCTTTCCACTCCGGTCAACACCTGCTCCAAGTTTATAGTCATCTTTATTATTTTCGGTGCTTTTCTTGAGAGAACAGGTATCTCGGACTTTTTTATCGACTGTGCCAACGCACTGGTAGGCGCCTTCTCGGGAGGTCCGGCCAAGGTTGCGGTCGTTTCGTCGGCACTGCTCGGCATGGTTTCCGGATCCTCGGTGGCGAATACCGTCGGATCAGGCTCCGTGACGATTCCAATGATGAAAAAAACTGGCTACAAAGGAGAGTTTGCGGGAGCTGTAGAGGCTGCGGCATCAACGGGAGGACAGATAATGCCTCCTATTATGGGTGCGGCGGCATTCCTCATGGCTGATATCGTAGGTACTCCGTACAGCGATATTATTTCCAGAGCTATCCTTCCGGCTATTCTTTATTTTACAGGTATCTTCATCGCTGTTCATCTTGAGGCGAAGAAGAACGGTCTCAAGGGTATTCCTAAAAATGAGCTTCCTAAGATGAATGTTCTTATCAAGGATATTTATCTTCTGATTCCGCTTGTTATCCTGATATATCTTGTTACGACCAATACAAAAACTATCCAGACAGCTGCCGGAATATCGATCCTTGCGGCTGTTGCGGTAAGCATGTTCAATAAGAAGAACAGGATGACTCCGAAGACTGTTCTGGAGGCACTGGCGGCAGGAGGCAAGGGCTCTATTTCTGTAGCTGCGGCATGCGGTATTGCGGGCATCATAAGCGGTGTTATCACCATGACCGGTCTTGCCAATGTGCTGATCAACGGTATCGTTGCTTTAGCTGCCAACAGACTGATCATTGCCCTGTTCCTTACAATGGTATGCTGTATCGTGCTTGGCATGGGTGTTCCTACCACTGCGAATTACTGCATCATGGCTGCCACCTGCGCACCTATACTCGTGCGTATGGGAGTGCCGACCATCGCAGCGCATTTCTTTGTATTTTATTTCGGAATCGTGGCCGATATTACTCCTCCGGTGGCTCTTGCAGCCTATGCCGGAGCGGCTATTGCCAAGGCCAACCCTATGAAGACGGCTCTCAATGCCACAAGACTTGCGATAGCTGCCTTCCTGGTTCCTTATATTCTCGCCATGAATCCTGTCATGGTGCTGGTAGATGTTCAGGGACCGATCGAGATAGCGAGAATCGTTGCCACATCCTTTGTGGGTATATGCGGTGTATCCGCGGGACTGGCAGGTTTCCTCCTTACAGGCATGAACCCGCTGCAGAGACTTGCGGCAGTTGCTGCCGGACTGATGCTGATGCTTCCTTCGGGACCTACAGATATTGCCGGAGTTGCATTATTTGTACTGGTATTCGTGTGGCAGACAGCCCAGAAGAAAAAGGCTGCGGCAGTCTGATTCTGCTTCTGCTCATATTACTTATGTATCCCCTTTTGTCGGAGAACCCGGCATAAAGGGGATTTTTTGACTTTAAGATAAGAATGTTATACAATGAATAAACTCACAGGAGGGGGAATTATGCAGTATACATATGATGATTACATAAAAGCAAGGGATGCGATCAGAGACAGGATAGGAGATTTCCGGCCTGAGGTGCTGCTGATACTGGGAAGCGGTCTGGGATTTCTGGCCGACGAAGCGGAGACTCCGATATATGTGCCTTATGGGGAAATACCGGGCTTTAAGAGCTCTACGGCTCCCGGACATAACGGAAGACTGGTCTTCGGCAGATTCTGCGGAAAGAATGCCGTATTCATGCAGGGAAGACTCCATTGCTATGAGGGCTATTCCATGGAAGAGGTGGCTTTTCCTGTCAGGGTCATAAGGCTTCTGGGGGCTGATCGTGTTGTAGTCACCAATGCCGCCGGATGCGTTAATACAGAATGGCATACCGGCGAGCTGATGCTTATTTCGGATCATATAAGGCTCTTTGGCTTCAGTCCGCTTACGGGACCTAACATCCCTGAGTTTGGTCCTCGTTTCAATGATCAGTCGGATGTATATACAGCGGAGTACAGGAAGATCGCCGGAGAGGAAGCAGAGAAGCTCGGAATAGTCCTCAGAGAAGGCGTATATATGTATTTCCCGGGTCCACAGTATGAGACCCCTGCCGAGATCAGGGCGGCAAGGGTGCTGGGAGCCGATGCGGTGGGAATGAGCACTGTGCCGGAAATGATCGGAGCGTCTCATGCCGGAATGAAGATCCTCGGCATATCGGTGCTGTCCAATATGGCGGCAGGAGTTCTGCCTGTGAAGCTGTCCGAGCAGGATGTGATAGATGCGGCGGAGGCTGCGGCAGAGCATTTTTCGAAGCTTATCAGAGCGTGTGTGGGCAGAATGTAATGTGATCCGGAGGACGGGAGAATTGACAGATACGGTCAGGCTGTACTATGAGTCAGCATACATAAAAGAATTCAGGGCAAAAGTCCTTAGCTGTTCTAAGTCAGAGAAGGCCTGGATAACTATTTTAGACAGAAGCGCATTTTATCCGGAGGGAGGCGGCCAGCCGTGCGACACAGGTGTGCTTCTTTTACAATATAAGACACTGACAGCTGTAACAGATGTTCGGGAAAAAGACGGGCTGCTGCTGCATTATTGTGATTCATATATAGAGCCGGGCACGGCTGTGACGGGGCGGATCGACTGGAAGAGAAGATTCGACCATATGCAGCAGCATTCCGGGGAGCATATCGTAAGCGGTATGATATGTAAGTATTTCGAATGTGACAATGTAGGATTTCACATGGGAAAAGAATTTGTCACCATCGATTACAATGCAGATATAGATATGGGAAAGCTTCGTGAGATCGAGGCGGCGGCAAACAGGTATATATGGGAAAACCATGCTATGGTCGAGCTCCATTCGGAGGGAAGCGATAAAGACCTTCCTGAATTCAGAAGCAAAAAAGAGATATCGGGAGATATCCGGATAATCTCTTTTCCGGGAGCTGATACCTGTGCCTGCTGCGGGACCCATGTATCCTTCAGCGCCGAGGTAGGACTTGTAAAGTTTATTTCCTGCAGGAGGTTCACAAAGGGCAGCCGCATAGAACTGCTGTGCGGAAAACGTGCTTTTGATTATCTGAGTATGAACATGGAGCAGAACGGCGCCGTGGCGGCAGCTATGGCGGCATCCCCTGACAGGACAGCGGCTGTTTACGAAAAACAGAGGGCTGAGCTTATTGCCGATAAGCTGAGGATAGGAGAGCTGGAGAAAAAGTATAACGATGCAGTCACCGAGAGATTTAAGGGCAGCGAGGACGTGCTGCTGTTCGAGGACAATGCGTCCATGGATTCGATAAGGAGATTGTGTGTCACGCTTGCCGAAGGCTGCAGCGGTGTATGTGCGGTTTTCAGCGGAACCGGGGATAATTACAGGTATGCAGTGTCGGACGGAACATCGGATGACAACAGTCTGATAAAGAGGATGAACGAAAGGCTTAACGGCAGAGGCGGCGGGAAGGGCAGCTTTGGACAGGGCTCGGTAAATGCCTCAAGGGCTGAGATCGAAGCGTTTTTTTCTTCGATAAGGAAGCAGAACGGAGATGCGAAATGAGCAGGGTATGTATATTGGGAGCAGGAAGCTGGGGAATGGCGCTGGCGAAGATGCTGGCCGAGACAGGACATGATACGGTGGTCTGGACCTTTCATTCCGAAAAGCTTGACGAATATAAGAAAACAAAAAGATACCCGAAGCTGGACTGCGGCCTGCCGGATAATATCGGTTACGAAAAGACTCTGAGTTTTGCATGTGCAGGCAGAGATATAATAGTGACTGCTGTTCCGTCGGTGAACGTGAGAGCTGTTATGCGGCAGGCGGCTCAGTTTATTCCGGGCAATCAGATAGTTGTAAATGTCTCTAAAGGAATCGAAAGCGAGACTATGATGACTCTGACCGATGTGATAGAGGATGAGATGCACAGTGTGGGAAAATCGGTCAGAACGGTTGCGTTAAGCGGGCCTACCCATGCGGAGGAGCTGGTGAAGAATCTCCCGAGCACGATCGTGTCCGCCTCCTCGGATGCTGAAGCGGCAAAGCTGGTTCAGGATATTTTTATGAATGATAACCTGCGGGTATATACAAATGATGATATGCTCGGTGTAGAGCTCTGCGGTGCAATGAAAAACATCATTGCGATAGCCTCCGGGATCTGTATAGGAGTCGGCTTCGGTGATAACTCAAAAGCAGCCCTGATCACCAGAGGACTTGCGGAGATGACGAGGCTGGGACTCGCCATGGGCTGCAAAGCCGAGACCTTTGCGGGACTTGCCGGAATGGGTGACCTGATAGTTACGGCAACCAGCCGTCATTCAAGGAATTTTCAGGCAGGATACCTTCTGGGACAGGGAATGACGGCAGAGGAGGCAAAGGAAAAGATCGGTATGGTCGTTGAGGGGATCAACGCCCTTCCGGCTGTACTTGAATTGTCTGAGAAGTACGGAGTCGAGCTGCCTATATGTCTGGCAGTGGACAGCATAGTGAACTGCGGCTGCGAGGTCCCTGAAACAGTCAGGCAGCTTATGCAGAGAGACAGAAAGAGCGAGGGTGTCTGAATACAGATGATAAAAAGCAGACATTACTGCTTTGCGATAACCGCCCATGTGGATGCCGGCAAAACGACCTTATCGGAAAGCATATTATACAATACAGGTGTGATCAGAAAGGCAGGAAGAGTCGACCACGGAACGAGCTATTTCGATTCTGAAAAGGAAGAGCGTGAGAGGGGGATTACGATATTCTCCAAACAGGCTCTGTTTCAACTCGGGGAAAAGGATTTTACGCTGATAGATACTCCGGGACACACGGATTTTTCGGCTGAAACAGAAAGAACTCTCTCAGTTATTGATTTTGCGGTTATGATCATAAGCGCACCCGATGGTATTCACGGGCATGATCTGACACTCTGGAGACTGCTGGAGAGCTACAGTGTACCTGTATTCGTGTTTGTCAATAAGATGGATCAGCCGGGAACGGATACGGCTGAGGTTATGAGAAAGCTCAGGGAAAGGCTGGGAAGCGGATTTGTGGATCTTACTCCGGCTGTCAGATATCCGTCGTCCGTATCGGAGACAGAGCTCACGGAAATGTATGAGCAGATCGCTGTACTGGAGGATGAGCTGACCGAAAGCTTTCTCGAAACAGGTACTCTGAAGAAGGAGGATATCGGAAGGCTGATAGGCGAAAGGAAACTCTTTCCGTGCTGCTTCGGCTCTGCATTGAAAAACGAAGGTGTGACAGAGCTTTTGAGACTGATATCCGAATATATATGGGAAAATGAATATCCTGAGGAGTTCGGCGCAAGGATCTACAAGATCTCAAGAGATAAAAAAGGCAGCAGGCTTTCTCATATCAGACTGACGGGCGGGAGCCTGAGAACGAAGGAGTCTGTTTCAATAAGAAACCGTACGGGAGAGTATACGGGAGACAGAAAGGTCAACAGAATACTTGCCTTTTCCGGCAGCGGATTTAAGCAGACAGAATCGGCGGAAGCGGGGATGACAGTCATACTGGACGGTATCGACAATACCGAGGCCGGAGGAACGATGGGAGCGGAGCCTGCAGGAGGAGAGAGGCTTATGGTCCCTCTGTTTTCCTCTGATGTGACATGCAGGGAGGATATAGATCCTCATACGCTTTACACCAGACTTAAGGAGCTGGAGGAGGAAATACCCGAAATAAGCGTTGAGTACGATGACCGTACAAATGTTTCGCGCATCAGGCTGATGGGTGACATCCAGACCGAGATAATATCTTCGCTGGCAGCTGAAAAATACGGACTGAGACTGTCTTTTTCCGATGCGGCAGTAGTCTATAAGGAGACTCTGACCGCTCCGGTGATAGCAGCAGGACATTTTGAACCGCTCAGACATTATGCGGAGGTGCATCTGCTGATAGAGCCGGGGGAGAGAAACAGCGGTATAGAAATAACAACGGGAATGAACGAGGACGTGCTGCCGAGACATTTTCAGCGTCTGATACTTACCAACATCGGCGAAAAAAAGCATCGCGGAGTTCTGACCGGGAGCGAGCTGACAGATGTGAGGATCACGCTTATCAACGGAAAGGCTCATGACAAGCATACAGAGGGCGGAGATTTCAGAGAGGCAGTATACAGAGCGATCAGAAGCGGGCTTATGAAGGCAGCTGACCGCGGAGAAGTCATGCTGCTAGAGCCCTACTACAGCTTTGAGATAAGGGTGCCGGAAGCAAATACGGGACGGGCGATGAATGATCTGGCTGTAAAGGCAGAGAGCTTCACCGGACCGGAGATATCCGGCGGAATGTCTGTATTTACAGGAAAAGCGGCTGTGTCCTCAATGGGCGGATATGCCCAGGAGCTTATGGCATACACCGGTGGATTCGGAGAAATGAATGCGGAGTTCTGCGGCTATGGTCCGTGCATTCATCCGGAGGAGGCGCTTGAAGGATCCGGATACGATCCGGAGGCAGACATTGAAAATCCATCCGGGTCTGTATTCTGTACACACGGGGCAGGTTACTATGTCCCATGGAATGAGGCGGACGGGTATATGCATCTGAGTGTGGCGGAGGAGGAAGAAAGGCTTCAAAGAGCTCTCAATATAAATGAAACGGAGGGAGCCGCAAACACTCAAAAATCGAAAAATATTTCTTCTGTGGCAGAAAAATTCCTATATACAGCAAAAACATCATATCAGGATACAAATAATACAGAGTATCTGCGCAGGAAAAGCAGGGAAAACTCTGCTTCTGACAAGCAGGATTATCTGGGAGCGGGGCTCAGACAGGACAGGGAGCTGGAGGAGATATTCTTAAGAAATCTCGGAGGCAATAAAGGAAAGAATACATCGGCAGAAAACGGATGGTCCAGAGAGCGCCGCGGAAGAAGCGTTCAGCCTGTGACAGAGCATGTAGAGATACGGAGCCCGAAGAAGCAGTACCTGCTGGTGGATGGATATAATATTATATTTGCCTGGCCGGAGCTTAAGGCTCTTGCGGCCGGAAATCTGGACGCTGCAAGAAATAAGCTGATGGACATACTGGCAAACTATCAGGGCTTTCGCGGAATGACGCTGATACTCGTGTTCGATGCGTACAGAGTCAGAGGCGGCAGGGGATCGATCGAAAAATACCACAATATACATGTTGTATACACAAAAGAAGCCCAGACAGCCGATGCCTATATCGAGAAGACGGTTCATGAGATAGGAAGAAATGAAAGAGTGACTGTTGCGACCTCAGACGGGCTGGAGCAGACGATAGTTTTCGGTGAGGGTGCGGTCAGAATGTCTGCCGGAGAGCTATATGAGGCGGTAAAACAGACCGAGGAGGAAATAAGAAGCGGTCATCTCGGGAAAAGCTTTAAGATCGAGAACAGGATAATGCCCTTAGGGTGAAGCGCTGCGATCATTTTAATTTGAGTTCATGAGCATTTTCCGTGTCTATTTTTATGAAGCAGCTCTGTTTTAAGAAATCAATGTATGCTATACTGTCTTCAAATGTAATCAACAATACTGAAAATATTGAGGAATTATCTTATGGAAAAGTTTAAAAGAGTCATGCTTAAGCTTTCGGGAGAGGCTTTGGCAGGAGATAAGCATACGGGCTTTGACCTTGAGACTGTCAGAACCGTGGCAAAGGAGGTCAGGCAGGCTTATGATGAAGGCGTTGAGATAGCTGTAGTTATAGGCGGCGGAAATTTCTGGAGAGGAAGAACCGGAAACGAGATCGACAGGGTAAAGTCAGATCAGATAGGTATGCTGGCGACTGTGATGAATGCCCTGTATGTTTCTGAGGTGTTCAGAGCCGAAGGAATGAAGACTGCGGTTTTCGGTGCCTTTGAGATCCCGGGGCTTATGCCGATATTTGACAAGGACGAGGCTATGCAGGCTCTTGCAGACAGGAAGGTCACATTTTTCGCAGCCGGCACCGGACATCCGTATTTCAGCACAGACAGCGGAACAGCATTGAGAGCCATAGAGATCGAGGCGGATATCATTCTGTTGGCCAAGGCTGTTGACGGAATATATGATTCGGATCCGAAGAAAAATCCTAAGGCAAAACGATTTGACCGCATCTCCATAAGCGAGGTAGTCGAGCGTCAGCTTCAGGCCATCGATCTCACGGCATCGGTTCTCTGCAAGGAGAACAATATGCCTCTCGGAGTCTTTTCACTCAATGAGCCTGGAAATATTGCAGATGCGCTCAGAGGCAAGATCGACGGAACCATTGTGACTGCAGAGTGATGCGGCGTGGTACCGGAGGATATTCATATCAGATCATCAGCCGATCAGGCCGGCTTAACATGCCTGAGGCGGGGGAACACCGGGCACTGCTGCCGGGTGTCATCAAACAGTAAGATTAGGAGAATACTATCATGATGGAAGAACTTAAGATTTACCAGGAAAAGATGCAGAAGACTATCGACAATCTTCAGGAAAACTTTCAGAGCATCCGCGCGGGACGTGCAAATCCTCATGTTCTTGATAAGATCAAGGTCGATTATTACGGCACCATGACACCACTTCAGCAGGTAGGAAATATTTCGGTTCCTGAGGCAAGGATCATTGTTATTCAGCCATGGGAAAGAAGCATGATCAAAGAGATAGAAAAGGCAATCAACATGTCCGATCTGGGAATCAATCCTACTAACGACGGTCAGTGCATCAGACTGGTATTCCCTGAGCTGAACGAGGAAAGGCGTAAGGATCTGGCAAAGCAGATCAAGAAATACGGAGAAGAGTCAAAGGTAGCGGTAAGAAATATCAGACGTGATGCCAATGACAGGATCAAGAAGCTTGAGAAGGACGGAGAGTATACCGAGGATGATTCCAAGCAGGCGGATAAGGAGATCCAGAAGTGTACTGACGATTTCATCAAGAAGATCGATTCGATGGTAGACATAAAGACAAAGGATATTATGACTGTTTAATACAGATGCTTATCTTAATCAGGGATAATCTGAACAATGCTGCTGATCTGAGGCGTAAAAATACGCAGGCATATTTACGCCTTATATCATGAAAAGCGCCGAATATCCCCTAATATTAAAGAACCGGACAGAGTGGGTCACAGACCTTGAAACCCGCGAATGAGGCGCGATTTGCTTTGATGCGGGAAGACGGGTCTGTGACCCGAGTGTTTATTTTTCTTTAATACTATTTTTTATTTATTTCAGTGAATTCGGAAGCATTATTTTGTATAATGACCTGATGCAAAACAATAATATGGAAATACAGGAAAAAAAGATGGATGAAATGAATATTCCGGCTTCAGTGGCAATAATCATGGACGGCAACGGAAGATGGGCGAAAAAACGCGGACTTCCCCGCTCCTTCGGTCACAAGGAGGGCTGCAAGGCACTGGAGGCATTGATTCCGGAGGCAGGAAGGATCGGCATAAAGTATCTTACGGTATATGCCTTTTCCACCGAGAACTGGAAGAGGTCCCAGGAAGAGGTATCAGCACTGATGGATCTGTTCAGATACTATGCCGGAAGACTTCTCAAAAAAGCCGAGGAAAATAATGTAAGAATAACCTTTATCGGAGACCGCACGAGATTCCCGGAGGATATCGTAGCTTCTATAGAAAAGCTTGAGACAAAGACATCCGGAAATACAGGCCTGAGATTTGTTGTGGCTGCCAATTACGGCGGCAGGGACGAGATCAGACGTGCCGCCGTAAGGTTTGCCGAGGCGTATGCCGCAGGAAACATACCTGAGGAGTGCATTTCGGACGGAACCGGAAGATTTCCGGAGGGTGAGCTGACGGAGGCCGGCTTTGCTTCTTTTCTGGATACTGCGGGCATACCTGACCCGGATCTGATCATTAGGACCTCCGGTGAGCTCAGACTCAGCAATTTCCTTACATGGCAGTCAGCATATTCAGAGATCGTGATCACTGACAGATTGTGGCCGGATTTCAATGCCGAAGAGCTGCTTAGATGTATTGAGGAGTATAACGGAAGAAACAGACGTTTCGGAGGAGTATAATTGTTCTGGAAAAGACTTGCCAGCGGCATTGTGCTGCTGATAGCGGCCATCCTTTTGTTTTTTAAGGGCGGTCTTCCTTTGCTTGCGGTGTGCTGTGTTTTGTCGATAATCGGTCAGAATGAGCTGTACAAGGCACTCGGCATTGATCATGAAGCATTGTCGGGAATAGGCTATACTATGACAGTCATATATTATCTTCTTGTCATGTTTGAGGGCAGGGCATATATGACTGCGATGATAGTCGCATCTCTGCTGCTGTTTATGACAGCATATGTGGTGACATTTCCCGAATATAAAACTGAAGAGGTGACGGCGGCGTTTTTCGGTGTCTGCTATGTCTCCGTGCTGATGAGCTATGTATATCTGACGAGAGCACATTCGGACGGGGTGTATTTTGTATGGCTTATACTCTTAAGCGCTTGGGGCAACGATACATTGGCCTACTGCACAGGCATGCTGCTCGGGAAGCACAGGATGGCTCCTGAGCTGAGCCCGAAAAAAAGCTGGGAGGGCGCAGTCGGAGGCATACTCGGAGCTGCTTTTCTCGGATTCATCTATGGCATGTTGTTCAGAAACCGGATGGATACGGGAATGCCGCAGATCGTGTGCAGTCTTGCCTGCGGAGCGGGAGCTGTGATATCTACGATCGGAGACCTTGCGGCATCGGCAATAAAGAGAAATCACGGCATCAAGGATTACGGCAGACTGATTCCGGGTCACGGAGGCATTCTTGACAGATTTGACTCCATGCTCTTTGCTGCTCCTGCCATCTACTATTCAATAGAGCTTGTACAGAGGTTTATCAGATGAGATTATCTGTTTTGGGAAGCACCGGCTCCATCGGCAGACAGACGCTGGAGCTGGCACGCTGCTTCGATGATATGAGCATCGGAGCTCTTGCGGCATTTGGAAATATTGATCTTATTGAAGAGCAGATCCACGAGTTTGATCCGGAGATCTGCTGTATTTATAATGAAGAAAAGGCAAAAGAACTGAAGGAGAGACTCGGCCATAGCTGTAAGACACGTATTGTCAGCGGCATGGAGGGTCTCATAGAGTGTGCAGTCTGCGAGGCTGTCGATACCGTACTGATCAGTGTGGTGGGAATGATAGGTATCAGACCTACCATTGAAGCGATAAAGGCAGGAAAAAACATAGCACAGGCAAATAAGGAGCCTATCGTATGTGCAGGGCATATCATCATGCCATTGGCAGAAAAAATGGGTGTCAGACTGATTCCTGTGGATTCGGAGCACAGTGCCATATATCAGTGCCTTAGGGGAGAGAAGGGAAACCGGGCAGAAAAGCTCTGGCTTACTGCCTCGGGAGGTCCCTTCAGAGGACGGAAGAGAGAAGAGCTTAAGGGAATAACACCGGCAGATGCACTGAAGCATCCAAGCTGGAATATGGGAGCCAAGATCACCATTGACTCCTCGACACTTGTGAACAAGGGACTTGAGGTTATAGAGGCTCACTATCTGTTCGGAGTTCCTGCCGATGATATCATCGTTGCGGTTCAGCCGGGCTCGGTGGTGCACAGCATGGTGCAGTTTGAGGACGGAGCGATCAAGGCTCAGCTGGGGTCACCTGATATGAAGGTACCGATTGCCTATGCTCTCCATAATGAACGAAGAATGGCCTATGAGGGAAGAAAGACCCTCGGATTTGCCGAATTGGCAGATATAAGGTTTGAAGCGCCGGATATGGATACCTTCAAGGGACTGCGTCTGGGTATAGAAGCATGCAGGAGAGAGGGGACGCTGACCACAGTTTACAATGCCGCCAATGAGGAATGTGTTGCAGCCTTTTTATCGGGAAGGATAGGGTATCTGGATATAGCCGACGGAATAGAGGCTGCTATGAAGGCTCACAGGGTGACAGATGATCCCGATCTTGATAAGATCTTTGAGGCTGAACGGGAGGCTCGCAGCTTCATCAGGGGATTATACAATCTGGACGAAGACAGGGGAAGCCGATGCTGAGTATTGTAATTTCCGTAATTGCGTTAGGTGTACTTATCACTATTCATGAACTGGGACATTATCTGGCAGCGAAGGCCTGCGGTGTCGCGGTTATCGAATTCTCGATCGGTATGGGACCGAGGATATTTTCCATAGTAAAGGGAAATACCCGGTATTCACTGCGCATTCTCCCCTTCGGAGGCTCGTGTATGATGCTGGGAGAGGAGCTTGAGGAGGAAACCGGGAAGGCTGTCGGAGAAGCAGCCGGGTCAGTATCCGAATCAGCGGAATCGCAGGAATCGACGGAATACAGATCGGAAGAAGCAGAAGGACACGGGGCAATACTGATCGACGAAAGAAGCTATAGAGCCTCTGAGCAGTTTGTGAACAAGCCTGCATGGTCGAGATTCATCATAATTGCGGCGGGACCGGTCTTTAATTTCGTTCTTGCCTTCGGCCTATCTCTCATTATCACAGGTACAGTCGGATTTGATAAGCCTGTCATTACAGCGGTGACACCGAACATGCCGGCAGCGGAAGCGGGTATTGAGGCGGGAGATATGATATACGCAATGTCCGCAGGAGGTGACAGGGTTGTTATAGAAACCGCCAGAGACATCAATCTGTTTACTGCTCTTCATCGGGA
>JAQXPY010000173.1 GCA_029100885.1 Clostridiales bacterium
TGGCTACTAAGCCAAACGGCCGCGCTGCCTGTTCAGCCGTCATCTTACCATTCGCAAAGCCGCTGCCTCCGGCAGCTTTGTTTGCTCATGGAGATGGCGACTAAGCCAAACGGCCGCGCTACCTGTTCAGCCGTCATCTTACCATTCGCAAAGCCGCTGCCTCCGGCAGCTTTGTTTGCTCATGGAGATGCCGTCTGCTCCTCAGCTGCTTACAACCTGCAGTCGAAAAAACATATAAACATGTTTTTTGCGCCTGCAGCATGTAAGCGCTGAACAGGTACCGCTAGTATACCACAATCTTGTTTGGGGGTACAGAAGAAAACATTATGGGTTATCCTTGACTAACTGAAACGGAATAATGTACTATAGCTTTGCAATATTTTATTTTGCATAAAAATATCTAAACATTAATGTTTATTTTAAGGAGGAACTGAATTATGACACATACAATTTCTGATGCTTGTGTATCATGCGGAAGCTGCGCAGGTGCTTGCCCTGTTGGCGCTATTTCTGAGGGAGATGGAAAGTACGTAGTAGATGCAGGCGCTTGCATCGATTGCGGAGCTTGCGAGTCAGCTTGCCCTATGGGAGCTATTCAGGCTTGATAAGAGCATCATTCTGATTGATCATATCACAAATTCAGCTGCCGCTATGCGGCAGCTATTTTGTTTATAACCTTAACTGTTCAGCTGAGGCTATTAAATTGTATTTGATGTATTCCGCAAAAAAACTATCCGAAATACAGTTTTTCCGTTATCGCTTTCTGCTGTTATCGAGGCATCATGCCTTCTGACTATCTCAGAGGCAATGGTAAGACCGAGACCGGTACCGTCCTTGTTGTTTTCTGCTGTGCTTTTATGAAAGCGCTCAAAGATGTGAGGCATGTCATCAGGGGATATTCCTGTTCCGTAGTCGGTGATGCACAATTCATATCCGTCGGTATCGTTCAGAGTCAGATCGACATTTCCGTTGTCATAGGAGAACTTTACGGCGTTATTCAGTATGATCATGATCAGCTGGCGTATCCGGTCATAGTCGCCGTTGATCAGACATTCGTTTTCAGGGATCGAACTGCTGACAGTAATATTCTTGGTATGGGCGGCTCTTCTGACAGATCTCAGAGCATCCCTTACGGCATCGCAGAGATTCATTTCGGACATCCTGAGCATAAAGCCTTCATCCTGAAGTCTGGTGAGCTCCAGCAGATCATTTACCATGCGTTCGATATGCTCTGTCTCCTTAAGCATATGAGAGTAGTATTCAGCGATCTCACCGGCATCGGTTACAATGTTATTATTGAGAAGCTCAAGGGATCCCTTAAGAACCGATACAGGAGTACGAAGCTCATGGGATACGGTCACTGCAAATTCTTCACGCATTTTATCTAAACTTCTGTGCTCTTCATCCGCAGACTTGAGACGGTCGGCAAGCGTATCAAGTCTGGATGCCAGAGGACCCAGAGCAGTACTGTCATAATCTATTCCGGTTCGGAAATCATAATCACCTACGGAGAGCATGTGAACTGCCTGATCCATTTTCCTTATGGGAACGGTCAGACGGTAGGAAATATATGCAGACACGGCAATAGAGGCTATCAGAGCTATAATACAGCCGACAATCAGTGCCAGCATTCCCTGGGATACCGCATCGGAAATGCCGCTGACAGGGGAATGTATCAAAACAGCTCCGGTAATCAAGCCGTCGCATACTACCGGAGCACCAACGGTTATAATATGTGAACCGAGCGTATCGGAAAAATCCTCGCTGTAGGAGATATTTCCGGTAAATACATCAGATATCATCTGATCCGCATTTTCCGGAAGTGAGGCATAGCTGATATCATCGATCTTCTTGCCGCAGGTATAGATATTCAGGCTTCTGTCAATGAGCCATACATCGGCCATTGTGAGCTCATCAATATAGCCGAGATAGTTTCTGAAGCTTTGGATGTCCGTGGATTCGAAGGCTGACAGGCTGGCGGCAATAGACACAGCCTTTTTCTGCATGGATTCCCGGCTTATGGCTATTGTGTGGTTTTTAAACAGTGTAAGAAATACATTTCCGAGAATGAATGTGAACAGCAGCATCACGACACCGAATATACAGAGAAGCTTAATAAAAATCTTATTTTTCACTGTTCACCTCGAATTTGTAGCCGACATTTCTGATGGTACGGATATCCCAGGCAGGGTGCGGGACAGAGTCAAGCTTTGCACGCAGACGCTTGATATGGGAGTCCACGGTTCTTGGGTCGCCGCAGTAATCGTAGCCCCACAGCATATCGAGCAGCATTTCCCTTGAATAGGCGCGGAATCGTCCGTTTGCCAGCGTCCACAGCATGTCAGTCTCTCTTTTTGTCAGATTTATCCGGGTATCGCCTATCATGACTCTGTAGTTTGAAAGATTGATGCTGAGATCTTTGACACAGAGAGAATGTTCCCCGGGATTAGTGCTTTTTTCTATACGGCGCATAACCGCCCGGATTCTGGCGATGACCTCTCCCGGAGAAAAGGGTTTGACAATATAGTCGTCAGCCCCGATCTCAAGGCCCATGATCTTTTCGAAGTCCTCTCCTCTGGCGGTGATCATAATAATAGGGACATCTGATTCCTTTCTGATCTCCCTGCACACCTGAAAGCCGTCAGGTCCCGGCATCATCACATCAAGCAGAATGATACCCGGCCTGAATCTGAAGAAGCTCTCTAAAGCCTCATTACCATTATATGCGGTTATTGCCGAATAGCCTTCATTCAGAACAGCAGCCTTGAGAATGTTAACAAGCTGCCTGTTGTCATCTGCGATTAATACTGTAGTCATATTTTGAGGATCCATGAAAAATAAATGAAGCTAAGAAAATACAGGGCTCTGATCAGGCGAACGCCAGGTCAGAGCCCTATTCAGTCAGAGCCATAATGATAGGAGTCCGAAAGGCTGAAAACACACCATGCACCATCTTAAGGCATGTAAAAAACAAGTTTCGGAAAATGCTCTGATTAAAGACAGTATAGCATCCGAATATGGCAATATTATGTCAATCCACCTCCAAATGGTGTTTATCTGACGGTAATGACTTTTTCTCTGACAGTTCCCGAGATGATCCGCATCACGGCGAAAATGCCGGAGCGAAGAGCGATCAGAAGCATTCCAGAATGAGACCGCCGTCACAGGTTATCGTAACACCCTGTGTATAGCTGCTTGCATCGGAAGCAAGATACAGAAGAGCGCCGGAGAGGTCGCCGTATCCGCCGAGACGCTTCTGAGGAACCTTTCTTCTGATATTCTCGAGGATATCTGCAGGGGTATCAGGAGCCATCTCACCGTTCTGCATATTTCCCGGAGCTATTCCGTTGACATAGATGCCATGCTGAGCCCATGCTGCGGCACAGGACTTTGTGAGAGCATACTCTGCAGCCTTGGCAACATGATATGCCGGAGCTACAGGGGATGCTGAAAAGCTGTTTACGGAATTGATGTTGATGATCTTTCCGTAATGATTAGGAAGCATGGAAGCATTTACAACAGCCTTGCTCATCATCCATGTTCCGATGACATCAACATCCATAACCTCTCTGAAGTCCTTTGACTCCATTGCCTCCGGCGAACCGTAGCGGATGATTCCTGCATTATTGACAAGAATATCGATCTTTCCGTATTCATCCATGACCTTTGCAACAGCTGCGTTGACACTGTCCTCGTCAGCAATATTCACCTTAACGCAAATGACTCTGCGTCCTGTCTTTTCGGTAATTCCCTCGGCAACCTTCTTCATCTTTTCTTCGTTGCCGGCCATTAAAGCGATATCTGCTCCGTATTCAGCAAGAGATGTGGCAAGCTCGATACCGAGACCCCTGGAGCCTCCGGTAACAACTGCTGTTCTTCCTGTGAGATCAAAGCTGATTGTTTTTTGCATATTAGTTTCCTCCTTGATGGGAATGATCTGTGATATTATTTTAACAAACATTATTCACATGTCAAGTCGGCAGCGCCTGGGAGGAAAACCGAAAATGATAAGCGGATAATGAGAACTGAATAATGAAAATAAAAAAAAGCGGGATCCGCATCGTTATCCGATGAAGACCCCGTTTCTTTTTTTGCTTAAATAATTATTCCTCGGCAGGAGCTCCGCTGAGGAGCTCGTTGAGCTGTGATACGAGCACATCGCAGTCGAGGCCGTGTACCATACATGCTTCCTCGAGAGTTTCCATCTGTGATGCAGGGCAGCCGAGGCAATGCATGCCGGAATTCATAAGGGCTGCAGCAATGAGGTTGGCGTTCTCAAAGGTAAGAAGCTCTCCGATACGCATGTTCTTGTTGATGGTCATTGTATAAATCCTCCTGAAATGATATCTGTTCCGCTGATCAGGAACCATAATGCTCCTGATAATATTACGGTTCTCTGTGATCAGATCTGTGAAAGCTTTCCGATGGCATTTCCGGCAGCGATGACATCATAGTGTTCATCATAATAGTACAGAGTGTTCTGTACGGTTCTGATCATACGTCCGTATTCCGCAATTATATTGCAGGCTCTCGAAAACTCATCCGCATCTGCCACAGTGTTGGAAAGTACAAGTACATAGTGCCCGTCGTGAGGACTCTTGTACAGTGAACTGGTGCCGGTAAAGGCTCTGGCTGCTCCGGATGCGCGTATAACAGAGTCGAGATCGGAAAATGAAAATGCTCTGAAATAAGGTGCTGATGCAGCAGGCGTCTGGACTTCCCCTGAAGGCTGGGCTGTATCTGTGCCGGAAGCGGAAGTCTCGGCTGCTCCGGAGGAAGCAGTCGTCCGTGGTTCAAGCTTTTTAAGCTGCTCCGCGAGACCGTCCGCACCCTCTAAAAGGGCCGAAGCAAGCTTGCTGAGCCAGTTTTCGGCATCCTTCTTCAGACCCGGAGTCTGGGTGAAGCGTGAAAAACGTGTGTCAAGCTCCTCAGGGTCGGATACCTTGGAAATAATAAGCTGGATAGAATCGCTGCTCATCGGAATAGCCTCGATCATAATAGGTGTGTTTCCCGCATTAAAGCCCACCTCGTTGCTCGCCTTGGTCATCATTTCATCAAAAAGCTTTCTGGCCTTTTCCGAACCGTAGGCAAGTTCCTTGATGTTGAGATTACGCACGCTCAGATCAAAGCTTGTCAGAGTACATCTTATAGAATTTTCGTTGATTCTCTCTATTCTCATAATTCTCCTTCTTTAGTTTATCTATAATACAACAAATCTTTTCATATATCAATTAAGACATTTCACTTTAGAAAAATTTCACATTTATGTCAACCTTATCAAAATAAGTGCATAGCAATTTTGGATATTTTTTCAGATAATTGTTTCACGGTACCCGAAACGGACATGTTCCATTCGGTGCCGGTGTATCGTTTTCAGGTCTGTGATCATATCTTTTTGTATCAGTTCGATGCGCCATCGGTATTCACCTATGAAAAGAGCAGACGGATCATCAGTCTGAATACTGCGGCAGCAGCCGGTCAGCTTATCAGGGCATCTCAGCCGGATGCCGAAAGGCTGTTTGTCACAGGGCCGCTTAGGCTGTAGTGCAAGGGGGAGATGAAAAAAGTGTCAGAAGACAGATTAACAAATGAACAGCAGAGATTTCTGGATCGGCTGAAAAACTACAAGGCTCATGGAGTCAGGATCATCATCGACGGCCTGGAGCTGCCGGAGATAGAATGGGAAAAAATATTCATGCTCGCAGAAAACGGTCCGGACGGCATCACCCAGTTTTATATGTCGGATTATGTGACAGGAGACAACGGTGATATCGACGAGATAAGGCTGGACAAATTTCAGATCAGACTGGTCTGATACGATTATCCCTCAGGCACTGCTTTTGCAGGCATGTCGGGTAATCATCCGTATGCCGCTGCAAAGGAACCGTATAGTGCCGCATATCTGACTGCCTGAAAAATTGAATAACGAAAGATCAGCCCGCTTCCTAAGATGCATTCTGCCCGCATGATAAGGGGAAACCGGGCTGATCTTGTTTTGCTTTCACCTGCGGTTATACGGCCGGCGTCTGCGGTCCGGATTGATTTTGACGCTGAATAAAGCTATAATTCCGTAAGCCTGCTGCTTAAACGGCAGGAAAACATCAGGCGTTTTTCCTGAAATCACAAAGTCATTGAACAGTCATCCAATCATCAGGCTTCGTGGCAAACAGGAAACAGTCATGAAGGTATAAAACTGACGTAGTGCTGCATATAACGGAGAAATAAGATGGGTCGATCAAGACAAAAAAAGAACAGCAGATCCGCATCAGCGGTATTTGCTGTTTTGATCTGTGCATTTTTTGTGATTCTCGCTGTCGGCTTAGGACCGGGACTCGCAAAAATGCTTCTTCCTTCCGGCGAAAGAAAAGATCTGAATGAGTGGTTTGAGGTGGGAAAGGAAGAGGTAAGGATTTATTTAAATGAAGAGCCGGAGGATGAGTTTCTGGGAACAAGACAAGACGGAGGGGTATACCTTCCTTTTGAATATGTCAGAGAGACGCTGAACAGCCGCTTTTTTCTCAGCAGGCAGGATGAGATGCTCAGCTATACCCTTCCGGACGGAACGGATGATATCCGCCTCGGAGACAGCTGTGAAGGCCGCACGGCACTGATCGAAACAAATGGAGAGTATCTGGTCAGTCTGGATGTGGTGGAAAAATACACCGATATCACAGCGGAGACCTTCTGCTCTGAGGAAACAGCTGCCGGAAGACTCTATCTAAATACCGGAGGGTCGGTCATATCAGAAGCAGAGCTTGTGAAAAAAGCTTCGGTCAGAACAAGAAGAGACAGACGGGCGCCTATCCTGACGACGGCAAGCAAAGGAGAAACGGTCATAGTCAGTGATTCAGAGGAGGACTGGAGCAGAGTCAGGACAGCCGACGGGATCATCGGCTTTATCAGATCGGACTGTATCGGAGAGACCTTTTCCCGGACAATTAACACAGGCCTTGAAGCGCCTGATTACGGTCGTACCGAAACACATGAAAAGATAGTAATGGGCTGGCATGGAGTGTATAATAAACAGGGAAACGCATCCCTTGACCGTATTCTTGGGACTTCCGGAGGGCATATCAATGTTATTTCACCCACATGGATACAGATTGCCGGAGCGAAGGGAGAGATCGAGAATTTCTCCGACAGAGAATATGTTGAAAAAGCCCATGCGGCGGGGATAGATGTGTGGGCCGGTGTGGATAATTTCAACCAGCCGGGAGGCGTCAGCGAATTCAGGACAGGAGAATTCTTTGAGTCTGCAGAAAACAGGCGCGGCTTTATTGACGTGCTTATAGAATCTGCCGAGAATTTTGGCTATGACGGTCTCAATCTGGATTTTGAGGGCATCCCTTCATCGGCAGGAGAGAGCTATACCCAGTTTATCAGAGAGCTGTCAGTGAAATGCCGCAGCAGAGGACTGGTGCTGTCGGTGGACAATTATGTTCCGTATGGATTTAATGATTTTTATAATATAGACGAGCAGGGAATATTTGCGGACTATGTCGTTGTAATGCTATATGACGAGAATACCTCGGAGGCAGGTCCCGTAGCTTCCTTAAGCTATACGGAGTACGGTATATCAAAGACCCTTGAGGAGGTTCCCGCAGAGCGGGTCATCGCAGCATTTCCGCTGTATACGAGACTGTGGACGGAAAAGGATGGAAAGCTTTCCTCCGAGACCATGAGCATTTCAAAGGCGGTAAAATATGCCGAAGAGCAGGAGATCGGCCTTTCGTGGGATGAGGAGTCAGGACAGCTCTACGGAGAAAAAAGAGACGGGGTTTCCGTGCGCAGACTCTGGACGGAGAACGGAGCCTCTCTGAAGCTGAAAATGCAGGTCGCCGAAGAAAATCAGACAGGCGGTATCGCTGTCTGGAGGCTGGGATATGATACCGAGGAGGTATGGGAGGTGCTTGGTTGGAAACACGATTGATCGTTCTGAAGGATTATAAGAGAACAGGGGTGCTCAGCGACGCAGATAAAACAGAGCTCAGGGCTGCCGCACAGATTCTGAAAAACGGCGGTCTTGCCGCATTTCCTACCGAGACTGTTTACGGACTTGGCGGGGATGCGCTTAGAAAAGAGGCTGCAAGGAAGATCTATGCCGCCAAGGGAAGACCCTCGGACAATCCGCTGATAGTTCATATCAGCAATATGGATCAGCTGTATCCTCTGATAGACAGCATGCCTGAGGCGGCAAGAAAAATGGCGGACAGGTTCTGGCCAGGTCCTCTGACTATGGTGTTCAGAAAATCCGACGCGGTTCCCGCAGAGACCACCGGAGGGCTGGATACGGTGGCTGTGAGATTTCCGGTACATCCTGTGGCGAGAGCTCTGATAGAATATTCGGGAACCGTAATAGCCGCTCCGAGTGCAAATCTTTCCGGAAGACCGAGCACGACGAATGCGGAGCACTGTATAGAGGATCTGACCGGAAGAGTGGAGGCTATAGTGGACGGGGGAAGCTGTGATATCGGACTGGAATCGACGATCCTGGATGTGAGTACAGGGGAGCCTGTCCTGCTGAGACCGGGCGCCGTGACACTGGAAATGATAAGAGAGACTCTCGGAGCGGATATCGGAGAGGATGCGGCGATAAAGGGACCGCTGGAGGAAGGCGAGAGACCCAAGGCGCCGGGAATGAAATACAGGCACTATGCACCGAAGGCGCAGATGGTGCTTGTGACCGAAAGACATGGAGGCAGTATTTCCGGTGCTGTGGCAGAGCTGCTGGAAAAGCACCTCAGGGAGAAGAAAAAATGTGCGCTTTTATGCTCTGAGGAATGTATTGCGGAGCTTAAGCTCAGCCGCCCTCTGATACTGGAGGGAGTCACAGTCAAGTCCTCGGGAAGCAGGAACGACAAGTCGGAGATGGCTCATGTGCTGTTTGAAAGGCTCAGAGAAATGGATGCCGAGGATATTGAATTTATTGCTGCGGAAGGCTGCAGCGAAGAGCAGCTGGGAAAGGCTCTTATGAACAGAATGCAGAAGGCCTCCGCATGGCAGATATTGTATGTATGAAAGCTATGAAGGAATCAAAGAAAAAGAAAGCGGAACGAATCAGCAGAATACTGGAGCTGTTTGACAGGGAATACGGAACAGAGCTGAGATGTGCGCTCGAGCACAGATCCGCATGGGAGCTTCTCGTAGCCACTATTCTCAGCGCCCAGTGCACCGATGCAAGGGTCAATATGGTTACGGGTCCATTGTTTGAGAAGTATCCTGCACCCGAGGCCTTTGCACGTGCGGATCAGGCAGAGCTTGAACGGGATATCCATTCTACAGGCTTCTTCAGAAACAAGGCGAAAAATATCATTCTGTGTGCAAGACAGATAGTAGAGGAATATGGAGGAGAGGTGCCGTCGGGGCTCGAGGAGCTGACAGGGCTTGCCGGAGTCGGAAGAAAAACAGCCAATGTTATACGCGGCAATATATATAATGAGCCGAGCATAGTGGTGGATACACATGTGAAGAGGATCAGCAGGCTGCTGGGACTTACAGACACATCCGACCCTGTTAAGGCTGAATTTGAGCTGATGGATCTGCTGCCGAAGGATCACTGGATACTCTGGAATATAGATGTGATAACACTCGGAAGAAGCATATGCATAGCCAACCGTCCGAAATGCAGCGAGTGCTTTCTGAGAGGCGAGTGTCCGTCTGCGGGTTCTGAACGTAAAAACGGAAAATAAAAAAATCCGTTGTGATAATAAATAGTATAAGGTAAAATAATTCTTTAACACAGTCGGTCAGGAGAGAAAAATATCCGTTTCGGGGATGTCTCAGGCCGCAGGACGGGTTTGAACAATATTGATCGGGGGATTACAATTATGGATAAGAAAAAGGCATTTATGGCAGTCATTGCAGTAATTGTTGTTATTTGCATGGTGGTGCCTATGGTGCTGTCGCTGGCAATGTGAGCCTGAGGAAAGCTATCGACTGAAAGCTTAAGGATGGACATAGTAATAACAGGCTTTGCGGGTCTCGAGGGAAGTCTGAGTATATACAACTGCACAGAATACAGAGAGAAGCTTTTGAACAGATATTCCAAAAGTTTTTTTCGTGTATTTGAAAAACCTGACAGTATCTATAATGATATGCAGACTTTAGACAGGCTGTTCAAAAAGGAAGCCGCTGCGGGAAGAGCTGCCGCGGCGGGACGCGGCGGTGTTCTGGCAGGTCTCTGGGAGATAATGAAGGAGAACCGTCTGGGAGGAACGTATTCACAAAAGGATATTCCCATACTTCAGCAGACTGTCGAAATATGTGAAGTATTTTTTCTGAACCCTTACAGGCTATGGTCTCCGGGCTGCCGTATCTGGCTTACAGAGGATACCGGTTCGGTAATGGCAGCTGCGGAGGAGTCGGGTGTTCCGGCGGCAGTAATAGGATATACCGGAAGAATGGTCAAGATCAGAAGAACAGATATCGATGTGGAATCCTCCCTCAGAAAGCCGGAGGGAGAAGAGCTGGACAGGCTCGGACTGACCTGACCGTAAACGCATAAGAGAATGGATCATTGAGCGAATACTTGAAAGAGCTTTGAAGGAAGCTATTGAAAGAATCATATAACGAGTCATACACGGGGAATGTCGCTGACCTACTGATACAGGACATTTCCGAAGGAGGAAAAATGAGACAGAAGCTGCTTAGTGCAATAGAGAATCATGCAAGGATCAGCGCGGAGGATCTGGCTGCGATCACATGCTCAACAGTCCCGGAGATCGAAAAGGAGTTGGAAAAGCTGGAGCTGGAGAGGATCATCTGCGGTTATCATACGCTCATCAACTGGGACAAGGTCGGAGAGGAAAAGGCTGATGCCCTGATAGAGGTCAAGGTCACACCTCAGAAGGGAGTGGGCTTTGATCAGATGGCGGATAAGATCTGCAAGTATCCTGAGGTCACAAGCATGTATCTTATCAGCGGAAGCTGTGACTTCGTTCTCTTTATTGAGGGAAAATCAATGAGAGAGATAGCTATGTTCGTTTCTGAGGAGCTCTCCACCATCGAGGGTGTTCTCAGCACCACAACTCAGTTCATTCTCAAAAAATACAAGCAGGACGGATTCTTGGTGGAAAATACTGCAAGGGACGAGAGGTATGCAATGTCATGAGAAATCCTCTGAACAGTTATATTGAAGCAATTCCTCCCTCAGGCATCAGAAAGTTTTTTGATCTGGTAGCGGAAATGAATGATCCGGAGGTGATTTCTCTGGGAGTGGGAGAGCCGGATTTTGATACACCGTGGCATATCAGAAAAGAGGGCATCGACGCTCTTACCAAGGGCAAGACCTTTTACACGGCAAATGCGGGTCTTATGGAGCTTCGCAAAGAGATATCTCTGTTTATGGAGAGAAAATACTCTCTGAGCTATGAGCCGGCCTCTGAGATACTTGTTACCGTGGGAGGCTCTGAGGCGATAGATGCATGCTTCAGAGCAATGCTTGACAGGGGAGATGAGATCATTATCCCGGAGCCGTGCTTCGTATCCTACAAGCCGTGTGCGATCATGGCAGGAGCTGTTCCGGTCATTGTGGATCTGAAGCCGGAAAATGAATTCAGACTTCAGCCGGAGGAGCTGGAGGCAGCAATAACCGACAGGACAAAGATGGTATTCCTTTCTTATCCCAACAATCCTACGGGAGCGATAATGGAAAAGGAGGATCTGGAAAAGATCGCCGAGGTTGTGATAAAACATGATCTGTTCGTTATCAGCGACGAGATATATGCGGAGCTGACCTATGGGGACAGAAGCTTTATCAGCATTGCTTCGCTTCCGGGCATGAGGGAGAGAACAGTAGTGGTCAACGGCTTCTCCAAGGCATTTGCCATGACAGGCTGGAGACTCGGCTACGCCGCAGGACCTGCCGTTATTATGAAGCAGATGATGAAGGTACACCAGTTTGCCATTATGTGTTCACCTACACTATCCCAGTATGCGGCAGTTTCGGCCCTCAGATACGGCGAAGACGACATCAGGATGATGCGAGACGAGTATGACCGCAGGAGGCGTTTCCTGCTGAACAGATTTGAAAAGATGGGCATTCCGTGCTTTGAGGCCAAGGGCGCCTTTTACCTGTTCCCGTGTATCAGCAAGTTCGGAATGACCTCCAATGAGTTTGCCGAGGCTATCCTTAAGGAACAGAAGCTGGCTGTAGTTCCGGGAAGTGCATTTGGAAGCTCCGGTGAAGGCTTCCTCAGAATATCCTATGCATATTCACTCAAGGATCTGGAAAAGGCTACGGAAAGGATCCGAAGATTTATTTCGTCAAGGCAGTAAAGGTCAATGAGCAAAGCGATAGAAGTCAGGGATGTTACAAAGATATACAGACTTTATGAAAAAAACACCGACAGGCTGAAGGAGTCTCTTGGACTTACAAAAAAGAATCTTCACAGGGATTTTTATGCTCTGAGGGGTGTTTCCTTTGATGTCGAAAGGGGGCAGTCGGTAGGTATTATCGGCACGAACGGCTCGGGAAAATCCACTGTTCTGAAGATCATAACAGGAGTGCTCACTCCCTCCTCGGGAACCGTCTCTGTTAACGGTACCGTTTCCGCGCTGCTGGAGCTGGGAGCCGGATTCAACATGGAGTATACGGGTATAGAAAACATCTATATGAACGGAACCATGATGGGCTTTACAAAGGCCGAGATGGACAGGAAGCTGGAGGACATCCTGAAATTCGCGGACATAGGCGACTTTGTTTATCAGCCTGTCAGGTCGTATTCCTCTGGTATGTTTGTCCGGCTGGCCTTTGCACTGGCAATCAATGTGGATCCGGAGATACTGATCGTGGACGAGGCCCTTTCTGTGGGAGATATCTTCTTTCAGGCCAAATGCTACCAGCACATGGATAAGCTGAGAAAAAACGGAACCACTATCCTCATGGTCACCCATGATATGAGCTCGGTGCTGAAATACTGCGACAAGGCGGTTCTCCTGAATGACGGAGAGAAGGTATCCGAGGGAAAGCCGGGTGAGATAATAGATCTTTATAAGAGGATCCTTGCGGGACAGTATGACGGGACGGAAGCAATGCAGGAGTCCCGGGAGGAGCTTACGGATTCGGCAGAAGACAGCGGACGGAAACCATCGGCAGAAGCGGTGTCAGAAACATATGCAGGCAGCAGACCGGAAGGCCGGGACTCAGCCGAATGCAAAAACACATCCGGGCCGATGAAAACCGGTATGACCATCAATCCGAACGTTAACGAATACGGCAACGGAAAGGCCGAGATATATGATTTCGGCATTTTAGACAAGGACGGCAGGGTGACATCTCTGATACTCAAGGGAGAGCGCTTTACCATCAGAGAAAGGATCCGCTTCAAGGCGCATATCGAAGCACCGATATTTACATATACCTTCCGCGACAAGAAGGGCAATGATCTCACAGGCACCAACACACTGTTTGAAGGAACACCGGTGGAAAGTGTCGGACCGGGAGATGAATACGAGGTCGAATTCACCCAGAACATGGATCTTCAGGGAGGAGAATACCTGATCAGCATGAGCTGTACCGGATTTGAGCAGGGAGAGCATGTGGTTTATCATCGTCTGTATAATCTGCTCAACCTGACCGTTATCTCAAATAAAAATACAGTCGGGGTCTACGATATGAACTCCGATGTCAGGATCAGAAAGAACAATGAATGATATATACCGTAAGCTATTAGAAACAGCGGGTCTGTACAGGAAGTCTGACTCCCGGATATGGGAGGATATGCTTGAGACAAACGGCGACCCGGATTCCTACACAGCACTCAGCCGGGACAGAATAAATGTCACCGGCTGTTTTCCGTGGAAGAAGGATCAGAAGGTCCTCTGTGCCGGAGCAGATTACGGCTGCTTTGCGCCTCTGACATCGGAAACCGCGTCTGTCGATATACTGGACACAGAGCCCGAGAGGAGAGAGCTTGCAGCTCTCAGATACAGCAGGCTTGCGGAGACGGGACGACTGAGAGTCCTCGTATCGGCGGAGCCTGAAAGCTATGATGTTGTCATAGCGGATCTGGCAGGAGCAGGCATGACAGCTGTCGAGCCGAAAACCGCAGATGTCTATGAATATCTGACCCGTCTGACGGAGTATCTCAAGCAGGGAGGCTCGATGCTGGTAATAGCCGACAATGCGGGGGCTTTGGAAGCATCCGCGGGAGAACTCAGAGATGACGCCGAAAACTGCATTTCTCTCAGGAGAGCCGGGGAGCTTTCGCGGGAGCTGGGATTCACACGCCTTTTGCGATATTATCCGCTTCCGAACGCCTTGTTCGCAAAAAATATCTTCTCCGACAGGCTGCTGCCGTCACAGGGAAGCTTCAAGGATATTAACAGGTACAGCTTCGGCAGCCGGCAGACTGTGTTCAATGCGGACGTAGTATACGGCAGGCTGTGCGAGACGGGAGTATTTCCTGAATTTGCACCCTCCTATGCGCTTATCATGTCAGAGCTCAGAAGGAGTACGTCAGATATATCCGATACAGAGCATATCCCTGAAGCGGAGGGTGATCCGGGTACACCGGTCTATGTCAGATATAACAGAAGCAGAGCTGAAGCCTTTGCCCTGAAAACAGAGATATTTGAGGATGCCGAGGGAAACAGGACCGTAAGAAAAACAGCTCTCAGTCAGGCAGGAAACGTTCATATAAGGAGCTTTGAGAATAAATATAAGCTGCTTAAGAAGGAAGCACCTGATACGCTGAACATTCTCGAGCCGGTGATAGGAGAGAATGAGAACGGACTGGCCTATGCGCTGTTCAGATATATCAAGGGTGATACCCTTGACAGTATGCTGTCGGAGATGATCAGTGACGGAAGGGCTCCTGAGGAGGCTCTGGAGCAGGCGCTTGCGGCGGTTCTCGGCAACAGGGAAACAGCAGGCCGGAACATAGACGGTCTGTTTGAGAATGTGATCCGGGACACAGACGGAAGACTCTGGATAATAGACTACGAATGGGTCAGGGAGGAGCCTCTGGACAAGCGGTTTCTCAGATGCAGGATCTTATCCTACTGGTATGACGCACACAGCAGTATGCTGTACGGATATGAGAACAGAAGAGGTTTTTTAAACAGCCTCGGAGTCAATGCAGAGGTGATAGATGAATACGACAGATGGGAGAAGGAATTCCAGTCTGTCGTTGGCGCCGGAGAGAAGCTCCCGTACGGTTCATTTTCGACCCCGATCTCAGCAGCGGCCTTCAGAGAACAGGAGGCAAGACTTGCCGAGATGACGGAGTGGAATCTCAGGCTTCAGGATGAGGTGGAGGAGCATAAGACAGTACTGGCAAAGGAACGGGAGATCGAACGCCTCAGTCAGAACCATATCAGGAATATAGAAAAGATCAATTCCGCGCAGAAGGCAGAGCTCGAGATGCTCAGAGAACAGAATGTATACCTTGCGGCGCATCAGAGCATTTCAAGCAGGATAAAAAGAGGGCTGATCACGAGACTGGATACCTGGGCCCCTGCGGATTCAAACCGCCGCAGGATGATCAGATATGCGAAAAATACTCTCCTTCATCCTGTAAGGATGCTGGGGATGTATCTTGGCAGAGAGGGCCGGGTATTTATCAGAGGAGACTTCAGAATCGGAGGAGAGTTTGCCGAAGGAGGTATTCTGAATATACCGGAAACACCGTCTCCGCTGGTCTCCATAGTGATACCTGCGTACAATCAGGTTGGCTATACCTATGCCTGCATAAGGTCGATCATAGCAAATACAGATCCTCTGGAAACTCCTTATGAGGTGATCCTGGCGGATGACGTATCCTCGGATGCCACCTCGGAGATAGGAGACTACATCCACGGTCTTATTGTGAGCAGAAATACCTCAAATATGGGGTTCTTAAAGAACTGCAATCAGGCTGCTGCCAGGGCCCGCGGAGATTATATTCTGTTCCTCAATAACGATACAAAGGTGCATGAAAACTGGCTTGAACCTCTGGTGAGACTTATGAGGGAGGACAGCACCATAGGCATGACAGGCTCCAAGCTGGTATATCCTGACGGCAGACTGCAGGAGGCAGGAGGAATAATATGGTCCGATGCCTCAGGCTGGAACTATGGAAGACTGGATGATCCGGACAGGCCTGAATACAACTATGTAAGAGAGACGGATTATATATCCGGAGCTGCAATAATGATAAGGGCAGACCTTTGGAGAGAGATAGGCGGCTTTGATGAGCTTTATGCTCCTGCATACTGCGAGGATTCGGATCTTGCCTTTGAGGTACGCCGTCACGGCTGCAGGGTGGTATATCAGCCGCAGTCTGTAGTCACTCACTTTGAGGGAATTTCCAACGGAACCGATGTGGAGGGCACAGGGCTCAAGAGATATCAGAAGGTAAATCAGGAAAAGTTCAGAAAGAAATGGGCTGATGAGCTCAAAAAGCAGTCTGTAAATACAGGAGATCCGGATCCCTTCAAGGCAAGGGATCGCTCTCAGGAAAAAAAATGCGTTGTCGTTATCGATCATTATGTTCCTACCTGGGATCGGGATGCCGGCTCAAAAACTACCTTCCAGTACCTGAAGATGTTTCTGAAGAAGGGCTTCAATGTCAAATTTATCGGAGATAATTTCCTGCACGAGGAGCCGTATACAACACAGCTCATGCAGCTTGGCATAGAGGTGCTTTACGGCGATGCGTACAGGGACGGTGTATTTGATTACCTTAAGAAAAACAGTGCCAATATCGATTTCTGCTATCTCAACAGACCTCATATCGCGGCAAAATATATAGATTTTCTGAAGAAAAATACGGACATTAAATGTATCTTTTACGGTCATGACCTGCATTATCTGAGACTGTTCAGGGAATATGAGCTGAGTGGTGATATCAGGAAGAAAAGAGAGTCGGATTACTGGAAAAATGTGGAGTATTCAGTGATGGAGCAGGCGGACATGGTATATTATCCGTCTCAGGTCGAGATAGATGAAATACACAGGCTGCATCCGGAACTTCAGGCAAAGGCCATCACCGCATATGTATGGGATGAGTTCAGAGACAGCAGCGGCGAGGACTATGAAAGCAGAAACGGACTTCTGTTCGTGGGCGGCTTCAGGCATCCGCCGAATGCCGATGCGGTAAAGTGGTTTGCGGAGAAAATATTCCCTAAGATCAGGGAAGAGATCGGTGATGTCAGATTTTATGTGGCAGGCTCCGGAGCGGGAGAGGATATTCTGGCTCTGGCGGACAGCGAGGCAGGAATAGAGATACTCGGCTTCGTTTCCGATGAGAGACTGGCACAGCTTTATTCCTCCTGCAGACTGGTGGTGGTTCCGCTCAGATACGGAGCAGGAGTCAAGGGCAAGGTGGTCGAGGCCTTGTACAATAATGCTGTAGTCGTGACAACATCTGTCGGAGCTGAGGGGATCCCCGGGGCAGAAGGCATCATGAAGGTGACAGATGACTCGCCGGAGACTCTGACCGGAGACACAGAGGAAGTTGAGAACACCTTTGCAAGAGAAACGGTTTCACTCTACAGGGATACAGGGAAATGTGCGGAAATGAGCCGTGCATGCAGCAAATATATGCGGGAGCACTTCAGCATCGATGCCGCATGGTCAGTGATAGAGGAGGATTTCAGCAGATAATGGAAAAGCATATCAGGGAGATACTTAATGATCTGATATCAAGATATCCTGAGCTTGAGAGCTGCGGGGACAGTATTGCCGAGGCTTATGAGCTTATCAGAGCCTGCTATGACAGAGGCGGCAGGCTTTTAGCTGCGGGAAACGGAGGCTCGGCGGCAGACAGTGAGCATATTGTCGGTGAGCTGATGAAGGGCTTTGAAAAGAAACGTCCGCTGGATAAGGAATTAAAGCAGAGGATCGCCTGCAATATGGGTGAAAACGGACAGAGGCTTGCAGACAGTCTGCAGGGAGCGCTTCCTGCTGTTTCACTGACAGGGCACCCGGCGCTGACCACCGCCTTCGGAAATGATGTGGATCCGGACTTCTGCTTTGCCCAGCAGCTGCTGGGATTAGGAAGACCCGGAGATGTATTTTTGGGGATCAGCACCTCGGGCAACAGCAGCAATATTCTTGCGGCAGCAGCCGTGGCTAAAGCGATGGGCATCACCGTTATCGGACTGACAGGAAGAGACGGAGGCAGGCTCGGAAAGGCAGCCGACTGTGCGGTGGTGGTTCCCCGCAGTGAGACCTATCTTATACAGGAGCTGCATCTTCCGGTATACCATGCATTGTGCCGGATGCTTGAGGAGACATATTTTACGGAATAAGCACATATCCATTGTGCCGAATGCCTGAGGAGACAAATTTTACGGAATGAAGCATACCTTTGCGATAAGCGCCTACGGAGAAAGTGAATATCTGGAGGATTGTATCAGGTCCCTGAAAGCCCAGACGGTATTATCGGATATCATTATCTGTACATCGACACCGAATGGGCTGATAACCGAGACCGCCGCACGATGGGGCATCAGTCTGTATGTAAGAAGCGGATCCGGCTCCATAGGTGCAGACTGGAATTTTGCGGTCGAAACAGCGGTCAGGGAGACAGGAGCGGAGCTGGTGACAGTGGCGCATCAGGATGATATGTATCGCAGTGAATATGTTCAGGCTCTTCTTGAAGCCGTCGGAAGATATCCGGACATGAGCCTTTTCTGTACACGCTGCAGAACGGTAGATGAAAATGGCGATAAGCTTAATACAAGGGCCGAGGGCGTAAAACGCATCCTGAGGCTTCCCCTCAGACTCAGGGCCCTGTCCGCACTGAGCCCTGTAAAAAAAATGCCGCTGATAATAGGGAACGGCATAGCCTGTCCGACCTGTACATACAATATCCATCTGACGGGCATGCCTTTGTTTGGAGAGAGATACAGGTTTGTCGTGGACTGGGATACATTGCTGAGACTGGCTGACAGACCCGGCAGGTTTATCTGTGAGGAACGGGAGCTGGTGGATTACAGGGTACATCCCGGTGCGGAGACCAGAAAAAACATTATTGATCATAATCGAGAGCGGGAGGAACGGGAGCTTTTTTTACGGATATGGCCGGAGCCTGCAGTCAGGCTGATCATGCATTTCTATAAAAAGGCATACAGAGATTACGATGCAGACACTGATTGAGATGCTGACAAATGACACCTCGGTTTCCATGCAGTATGAGATCGCCACCATGCTGTGTGCTTTTTTTGTTTCTTCAATATGTATAAAAGGCAGAAAAATGCTGATCCGTGTATGGCTCGGTATCTTTCTGTTTTTTATCTATATTCACCGTGTTCTGCTTCCCTTCATCATATCCGGCGCCTATCTTATGCTTATCTGCTGCGTTCTGTGGGCTGCCGTCAGGATGGATGCAGGGGAATTTTTCACACCGGTAAGAGCACTGGGAAAAAGCATCAAAGTATACACCGCCGGACCGGTGCTGCCCTGCACTGCGGTAATACTGACGATATTGCTCATTCAGCTGTGCAGGCTTAATATTGCGGTAGACTATGATTCTCTGAGATACGGCCTCAGGTCGGATGTACTGCTGACAAACGGAGAGGGTCTCAGAGGTTTTTTTGAGAATACCGGACTTGTGAACAGTGTATATTTGTATCCCAAGGGCTTTGAGCTTATTACCAGACCGCTTTATTTCGGAGGCACGCTGGGAAATATACTGTGTGTCAATGTCTGGGTGCTGATAGGAGTTATTCTTCTTGCAGGGGAGATCGCCGGGCTGCTGACTGGGCAGGACTATGCGAGAGTGTTTGCGGCTATGATGACCGCCCTGATACCGGGCATCACAAATATGTCTGTCACTGCCAAGAGCGATCTATGTACTCTGCTATGTCAGATGGGCTTTGTATACTGTGCAGTCCGCTTTCTGAAAACAGACGGAAAAGAAAATGCCGGACTTCTGACAGGGGCAGGTACAGGACTGCTGATACTGAGCTACTCCTTCAAGACGACAGCTGTGGTATTTTCTTCCGTTCTTGGTCTGACGTCCGCTTTCTTTTTTCTGTATAAAAAAAAGAAGCTTCCTGTTCCGGACAGAGGCGGGCTCAGGGCATTGCTGCTTTCGGTTATGTTTACCGGAACTATAACCGCAAGGACGCTTGTGATTACCGGACAGCCGTTCTCGGGAGTGTTTACCAGAATGTTCGAATCTCTGGGAATGGAGCTGAAATATCCGTTCCGCAGTCAGAGCTTCATGCATTCCGATGAAGCTGTAAGGCTGTCGGAGCGCATTTCGTCATATCTCGGAAGACTGGCGGCATTTTTTGTATGTCCCGCGGGGGAGGACATGAGCCATGTGATAATGGCATGGGGAGGAATCGCATTTCTGCTTCTGACTCTTGTACTGCTGTGCTGTTCTCATGTCACGGTAGAAAGGATGGAGAAGCTGAACCGGCTTTCGGAGGCGACCGGAGCAGTTTCCGGCTTTGCTTCTGAGGCATTCAGGTTTATAAGGCTCATCTGGATCGTCGAGGGGATCGTTTCCCTGGTCAGCCTGTATTTGCTCTATCAGGTAGACGGGAATTACTTTATGCTGATCTATGCCCTGTCGGCGGCAGCGGGGACAGCCGTATATTTTACAGGCTCGGCCTATGAGGAGAGCGGGCTGAACATTTCAAGGGTCAGGCTTTTTTCCGGCGGGAACAGCGCCGCGCTGATACTTCTCTGCGGGGTGATGATATATATCACGGCATTTACCGGATGGTGCGGACCCGTTGGCTTTACAAAGGCGGATCTCCTCAACAGAGGGTATTTCGATCATGAAAATACGCTTCTGAGGGATTATCATATCTGGGATCGTGATGCAAGGGTCATAGCCCTTGCGGAAGAACCGGAATGCTATGAGCTGAAGGGAAGAATAGAAAGCTGGGTAGATATCGACGGATCAGGGGGAAACGTATACCTGACTGATACAAAGCTGAATATTTTCAAGGACTATCTGGAATTCGCGGATATCGATTATATCTATGCGGATCTGGATTATATATACGATCAGGGAAATGCACGGAGGATCAGAGCGGGTGTGCTGTTTGAATATCTGCTGGAGGACGGCTGCTTTGAAGAGCTTACTCTGATAGGGGCACCGGGAGAAGTTACGGGAGCTGCTCAGGGAGAGACCTGGGGAGCTGGCCGGGAGGTGGCTGCAAGGCTGGATAAGGAAAGGACAGCAGTGGACTGGGAGGTTCCTGTATCGGAGGAAATCGCGGCAAGAACAGAGCGGCAGATAGGTTATTTTTCCGAAATATGTCCCGAATACGCCTCCGATATGCCCTGAGGGGAGCTGAAATGAGAAACAGACAGAGTATAATAAAAGACATTGCTGCGTTGACAGTGCTTGCTGTCTTTGGCTTGTGGGTCAACCGTGGTATTGAGATCAGAGGACTCTATATGGATGATCTGTATATGTGGTCCTGTTACGGAGAGCAGAGCCTTATTGAATTTGCATTTCCGATAGGAACCTCAACCAGATTCAGACCGGTATACTGGCTGGCCACCTATCTTCAGATGATGATAGTAGGACCGCATATAGAGCGTTTTGTGCTGTTTAATGCAGCAGTCAATATTGCCGAGGCCTTCGGAATATATTTCTTCTCCCGCAGGCTGTCGGAAAACAGGCTCATATCCGGAGCCGTGGGCGTCTGCTGGCTTGCTTCAAGGTTTGCTTATTATCAGATGGGTCAGGCTCTGGGATTGATGGAGACTATGGCCCAGGCCTTTGCTCTTGCCATACTGTACCTTCTGTACAGATTCATAAGCTCTGAAGAGAGTGAGAGCAGGAAGCAAAGCTGCTGGTATACGGCGCTGCTCCTGTATTTTCTGCTGGCCTTTACACATGAGAGATATATCGCTCTCCTTCCGCTGTTTTATCTGGCAATGCTGCCGGAATCAGGGTACCGGAAAAGGCACAGGGCTTCCGCTGTGGCTCCCGCTGCGGTGCTGGTCATTATTGTCATAATAAGGGCTCTTACGATAGGAAAGGCTATCCCGGCGGGAACCGGAGGAACGGAGGTAACAGATACCTTCAGCTTAGGGCAGTTTATCAGATACGGCATCAGCCAGATACTGTATATTCTCGGCATCAATGCCGGACCGGAGCATCTCAACGGACTGACATGGGAGCAGACTCCTGAGTATATCAGGATAGCCGTGCTTGCCGGTGCTGCCTGCATTCTGCTGCTTGCCGCCGTATTTGCCGTGTCTGTTGGATCGAGGCTGAGAAAAGCGGACTCAAGGGACGGCGCTGCAGAGGATCTCAGGGTATTTATGCTGTTTGCTGCCTTTGCGGCTCTGTGCATAGCCTGCTCCTCGGTGACCATAAGAGTCGAGATGAGGTGGATATATGTTTCCTTTGCCGCAGCGCTGCTTTTGACAGCTTATATGAGCAGGGCGATCGTCAGGGGCTGCGCCAAAGATGAGCTTTACGGCTGCAGCGCACTGATCGGCAGGGGAGGAGCAGCACTGCTGCTGAGCTTCTGTCTGATATCCTCATTGACGAATATATACTACAGAGGATACTTTGACAGGCTGTATTTCTGGCCGGATCAGCTGAGAATGAATTCCCTGGCCGGACAGACCATAGAAAAATACGGCAGAGAGGGAGTATTCGGAAAGAACATTTATATTCTGGAAAACAGCTACGGAATGTCGGATTTTTATGCGGGAACATTTTTCAAGACCTTCGATCCGGAAAAAAAGGCTGAGAATACCAATGTGATATTTGTCCCGGAGGCGGATGATATCCCTAGGGACGAGCTGAGGGAGGACAGAGCCATTGTCCTGAAGGAGCTTCCGGAGGACAATGCATATCTCGACATAACAGAGGAATTAAAAAAAGAAAACGGAAGTAGATAATGAGAGCCGGGGAAACAACAAATCTTTTGAAATATATCATACTGCCTGCAGCCGGAATGCTGTTTCTGTTCTGGTACATCAGGGCAGCCGGAGCGGATGTGGTCTATTCCGATTATTTCAGGATAATAAACGATTATCTTCCGGATGTGGGGGATATACGCAAGCTGCTTGTGCCTGATATACTTACCAGAATACCGGCGGCATTTCTTGCCAGACTGATTAACGTTTCGTCCTTCGGATACTCGGTCACCTTTGACAGGATGCTGACGGCTGCCGGATTCGCAATAATGGCTGGGTGTCTTGCGGTCTATTCATATAAGCATGAAATAGCCTTTAAGTGGCAGATATGCATATATATCATACTGTTTTCTCTGAATAAATGGGAAATCATCCTGAACGGTACTGCATGGGCCCATGTGGTATCCTTCGGTCTGTTCTTTATCAATTATCTGCTCATCGATCTGGTGTGGTCAGGAGAAGCAAGCGGACCGGAGGAGCTGCTGGTCTGCGCTATGCCCCTTGTCATGCTGCTTTTTGCCGGTGAGTATATCGTTTCCTACGCCTGCACGCTTATGCTGCTCAGTCTTCTGGGAATACTGACCGGAGGCGCCAACAGCTGGGCGGCAAGGAGAGAAAAGAGTCTTTTCAGACGTGTTTTGATTGTTTCTGCGTTATCTCTCATTCTGTATGTCCTGAGCCGCAGCTTTGCCGTCTGGCAGCATGCGGGAGCTTCGGATATAGGTATTATCGAAATGCTGAAACAGGATCCTGCGTATCCGGTAAGATTCTTCGTCAGAACATTTTCCGGAACAGCGGTCGGACAGGAGACCGCCGCAGCCTTCTTCAGAAACGGGGCTCCGCTGCCTGACGGAGCGGTGCTTGTTCTCGGTCTCGCAGTCATGGCGGCATATGTACTGGCAGTCATTCTGTATTTCCGAAGCGATATGCTGGAAAAGACCGTCTTTCCGCTGGTGCTGATAGTATCTGGAGCGGCAAACCATGTTCTGGTGACTGCGGCGCGATGGAATTTTCTCAATGAGAATTATGCCATGAGCTCACGCTACGGCGGACAGCTTATGATAGGGCTTATAGGGATAATACTGGTATTTTCCATGTTTGGAAAACAGAAGAGGAGCTACAGACGGGCTGTGGAGCAGAGGCGAAGAAGAGCCGAAGCTGCGGCTGCCGTCATTACGGTTTTAATTATTCTCGGAAACTGTTATACTACCTATCAGGAAATACACAAAGCAAAGTACAGAGAAGAGAACTATGAGCGTATGGCAGAGGCCATCCTTCACTACGAAGCCTTCGAGGAAGAGGCGCTCATGAGTATACTGGAGTGGCACAAGGCTCCGGAGGATCTGTATTCAGCTATCAGAATACTGAAGGACAACAAGCTAAATGTTTTTAGAAAGCCGCATTTTGATGCCGGCCCGGAGGAAAGATGAAAGTTGTGATTTTAGCCGGTGGACTCGGAACACGTATAAGTGAGGAGAGCCATCTGAAGCCCAAGCCTATGATAGAGATAGGGGAGAGACCTGTTCTCTGGCATATTATGAAGTATTATTCAACATTCGGATTCAATGAATTCATTATCTGCGCAGGCTACAGGCAGTATGTGATAAAGGAGTATTTTTCCGAGTATTTTCTGCACAATTCCGATGTGACCTTTGATCTGGCATCCAATTCCATGACGATACATAATAACAATTCCGAGAACTGGAAGGTCAGTGTCATCGACACGGGACTTATGACTATGACAGGGGGGAGGATCCGCAGAATAAGGGATTATGTAGGAGATGAGACCTTTATGCTCACCTACGGCGACGGAGTCTGCGATGTGGATCTTACTGCGCTGCTGGATTTTCACAGAGCCCACGGAAAAACGGCTACCATAACCATGGTCAATATTTCCGAGATGAAGGGTGTGCTGGAGGTCGACGAAGGCGGTGTCATCACTTCCTTCAGGGAAAAGGAGGAAAGGGATGCCTCCCTGATAAACGGAGGATACATGGTCTTCAATAAGGAGATATTCAATTATCTGGATTCGGATGAGACGGTGCTGGAAAAGGGACCTCTCGGAAGACTGAGCGAAGAGGGACAACTGATGGGCTTTTACCATCAGGGCTTCTGGCAGTGCATGGATACCCAGCGAGAAAAGAAAAAGCTGGAGGAGCTGTGGGCTTCGGGTCAGGCTCCGTGGAAGAGATGGCAGTAATCGCATTAATATCGGGTGCGGACCTCAGCAGTCCGGCAGGAAGAGGAGTAAGTTGACAGAGCTTAAAGCATTAAAGGATTTTTTTAACGGCAGAACCGTGCTGCTCACAGGACATACAGGCTTTAAGGGCAGCTACATGACGGTGCTGCTCAGCCTCCTGGGAGCAAGGGTATACGGCTACGCGCTTAAGCCGGATACAGATCCGCGTCTCTTTGACATACTGTACGGAGACGGTGCATCATCCGTATCCGGAAAGGATCTCAGGGTCAGAACATCGACAGATATCGATACGGGAAGCGGCATCATTGAGAGCTGTATCGGAGATATCAGGGATATGGACCGTCTCGAGAGCTTTTATTCCCGGATAAGACCGGAGATAGTGATCCACATGGCTGCACAGCCTATAGTCAGGGAGAGCTACCGAATACCGAGGGAGACATACGAGATAAACGTCATGGGCACAGTAAATATTCTGGAATGCATCAGACGTTATCCGGGCTGTATTTCTTTTCTGAATGTTACCACGGACAAGGTGTATTTCAATGAAGAGCGTCCAGGCTACGGATACAGGGAGGATGATAAGCTGGACGGCTTTGATCCTTATGCCAACTCCAAGTCCTGCTCGGAGCTGGCGACCCACAGCTACTATCTCTCATTCCTGAAGGAGCAGGGAACGGCGGTCTCCACGGCCAGAGCGGGAAATGTGATAGGAGGCGGAGATTTCAGCGCGGATCGTATCATCCCGGACTGCGTCAGGGCTGCGGTGAACGGCAGCGAGCTGATATTAAGAAACCCCGGAAGCATCAGACCCTACCAGCATGTATTTGAGCCGCTGTTCGTCTACCTTGATATCGTTATGAAGCAGGCGCTGGATCAGGGGTATTCAGGCTGGTATAATGTCGGTCCGGACAAGGATGACTGCGTTACTACGGGAGCGCTGTGCGGAATGTTCGTCGAAGAATACAGGGATGTCAGAGTGACGGTTCCGGAGTGCCCTTCGGGACCCCATGAGGCCGGGCTGCTGCTGCTGGACAATACAAAGATAAAAGAAGTACTGGGATGGAGACCTGTATGGCATATCAGAGAGGCTGTCGCGGCAATCTGCAGATGGACAAAGGCATGGCAGAGTGGCGGTACACAGGCAAATGATGAGCTGCTCAGACAGATCACAGAATATACGGAAGGCTTATGAACAGAGAAGAACTGAACGATTTTTTTGAAGGAATGAGCGAGGAACAGGCTCATAGGAAAATACTGGAGATAGTAGGAAGCTATTGCGACAGATATCACAATACACAGGCCTCGGAGCCGTACAGGGAAGGAGACAGGATCCCTTATGCCGCAAGAGTGTACGACCGGGAAGAGATGGTCAATCTTGTGGACAGTGCTCTGGAGTTCTGGCTGACCATGGGAAGATATACAGACGAGTTTGAAAGAGGACTGGCAGGATATCTGGGAGTTTCCTTTGCGGATGTGGTAAATTCGGGCTCCTCGGCAAACCTGCTGGCATTTATGGCCCTTACCTCCCATCAGCTGGGAGACAGAGCGATCAGACGCGGAGACGAGATCATAACGGTTGCGGCTGGATTTCCTACGACAGTCACACCGGCACTCAATTTCGGAGCGGTGCCGGTCTTTGTGGATGTAAAGCTGCCGGAGTATAATATTGACGAAAGCAGACTGGAGGCAGCGCTCTCAGACAGAACAAAAGCAGTCATGGCTGCCCACACTCTCGGCAATCCGTTCAATCTGGAGGCAGTAAAGCGCTTCTGTGACAGACACGGGCTGTGGCTTATAGAGGATAACTGCGATGCTCTCGGAAGCAGATATTATATTGACGGGCAATGGAAAATGACTGGTACAGTCGGAGATATCGGCACCTCGTCCTTCTATCCGCCTCATCATATGACCATGGGAGAAGGAGGAGCTGTGTATACAGACGATCCCGTGCTCCAGAGACTGCTGCTGAGTGTGAGGGACTGGGGAAGAGACTGTGTTTGCAAGTCCGGACAGGACAACAGGTGCGGACACAGATTTGACGGACAGTACGGAGAGCTGCCGGCAGGTTATGATCACAAGTATGTGTATTCTACCTTCGGCTACAATTTCGGCATAACGGATATGCAATCCGCGGTGGGCTGCGCACAGCTCAGAAAATTCCCTGACTTTGCGGAGAGGAGAAAGCAGAACTGGAGCTTCCTTAAGGACGCACTTGAGCCTGTCAGTGACAGGATACTGCTTCCAAAGGCAGAGGCCAACTCGGATCCGAGCTGGTTCGGCTTCTGTATGACTCTGGAGGAGGGAATAGACAGAACCAAGGCGATCAGATACATCGAGGATCACGGAGTACAGACAAGGCTGCTGTTTGCGGGAAATCTGATCAAGCATCCGTGCTTTGATGCCATCAGAAATGACGGAGTGTCCTACAGGGTTTCCGGTGACCTGAAAAATACCGATATCATAACCGAACGGACCTTCTGGGTGGGAGTGTATCCAGGTATGACAGAGGACAGGCTCGCATATATGGCAAAGGTCATCGGCGAGGCTGTAAAGGCACAGTAACAAGAGAACAGCATGAGCGGATACAAAAAGGAACAATCAAAGCAGTCCGCCGTGAGCGGATGCGATAAGGAACGATCAAAGCAGTCCTCAGTGAACGGTTGCGATAAGGAACGATCAAAGCAGTCCTCAGTGAGCGGATACGATAAGGAAAGATTAAAGCAGGCCCAGAAGGCGAGTCTGGATATCCTTATCGAGACGGACCGTCTGTGCAGGCTTTTCGGTATAAGATATTTTCTGGATTCCGGGACGCTTCTGGGAGCTGTAAGACATAAGGGCTTCATACCCTGGGATGACGATATAGACATCGTTATGCCGAGAGAGGATTTTGAGAGATTCAGATCCGTGGCGGCGCCGCAGCTCAGGAACGGGATGGAGCTGGTCATGCCGGACAGCTTCAGAAACGGAACGGTTTTTTATGATTTTACTCCGAGAATCATTTATATCAATTCACGGAGACATTCGGAGGGCGGAGAGACAGATTTTTATGAGGGAAAGCTCAATCACCTCTGGGTGGATATTTTTATCCTCGACAATATTTCCGACAATGTGGCAGCCGACAGGCTGACAAGATTTGCCCAGAAGGCAGTCTACGGTATGGCCATGTCAAAGCGCTATGAGCTGGACATGTCCAAATACACAGGGCTCGACAGGCTGAAGGTGGCGGTGCTGTCCTTTGCCGGAGGCTTTGTTTCCATGAAGACATTGTTCGGTCTCCAGCATCGGCTTTCCACAAGATATAACGGCAGCAGAACCAGGTGCCTGTATTATTCAAATTATCAGCCGGACTATATCCATGATACCGTAAAAAGAGAATGGATAGAGGAAACCGCGGAGCTGGAATTTGACGGCTTCAGGTTTTTTGCTCCGGGAGGCTATGACCATGTTCTCAGAGAGATCTACGGTGATTATATGCAGCTTCCGCCGGAGGAAAAGAGAGTGCCTTCGCATTCTGACGAGATAGACATTCTGCAAGAGGGCGAATATGAGTAAACTGATCGGTATTGTTGTATCGGTATACAATGAACAGGAAGGGCTTGAGCTGTTTTACGACACGCTTAAGGAATGCCTGGACAGGCTGGTTTCGGAGCGCAGCGGCTATGATTACGACATATGCTTTGTCAATGACGGAAGCACGGACGGGAGTCAGAGCATACTTGATGTGATAAAGGAGAAGGATCCGGAGCATGTGACTGTCATCACCTTCTCAAGAAATTTCGGACACGAAGCGGCGATGACGGCAGGCCTGGATTATTCAGGGGGAGATTATCTGATATTTATGGATGCGGATCTTCAGCATCCTCCGGCATGTATTCCGGAGATCATGGACTGCTTTGAGGCCGGTCACAGCATCATAAATATGGTGCGTGAAAAGAATGAAGGAGCCGGAGCCTTCGGAAATGCTGCTTCGGCTTTGTTTTATAAGCTGATAAACAGGATCTCGGAAGCGGAAATGATTCCTGCGGCCTCTGATTTTTTTGCCATGGACAAGGCAGCGGCGGGTGTGCTTAAGACAAATTACAGAGAAAAGGTCAGGTTTTTAAGAGGCTTTGTTCAGAATATCGGATTTGATAAAACGACACTTTCCTATAAGGCGGGTGCGAGGGCTGCCGGCAGGAGCCATTACAGCTTCGGAAGGCTCCTCAGGCTGTCGGTGGATGCAATGACCTGCTTCTCGGATTTTCCGCTGAAGCTGGGGATCTATGCGGGGTTCTTTTCCGGCTTTCTCGGCATTCTTCTGATCATATATACACTGGCTACCAGAAACGGTGCGCCGGGAGGCTATACTACGATAGTTATCGTGCTGTGCTTTATGTTTGCCGTGCTGTTTCTGCTGTTGGGAGCCATCGGCAGCTATATCTCCATTCTGTTCAGGGAGATCAAGGACAGGCCGATATATATCGTGAAGGACATAAGATAAATGCTCTTCCCTCAGGCACTGCCTGAGAGAAAGACCGGATATTGACAGGGGAATAAAAGGAACCGGGTATCACTTGTGTACACTTTTATCCCTCGTGATCCTTTATCACGAGCAGCATACCGTCTTTAACGCTTATTTCGGCAGTCATGCCGGGAAGGACCTCATTGCTGATGCCGTACTGGAAGCCGGGTTCTATCACAGCATCCTCCAGAGGGTATTTTGCATTGCGTATGGAGATACCGGAGGCAGTGCCCGCAATGGCAATGACACTGAAATAAGGAAAGCTGCCGGACACTTCGGCTGTTGTGCAGCTGTTTCTTCCGGATTTTTCTGAAGCTCTGCCTGCGATAAGGGAGAGCTCGGAATAATCATCGGCAATGACAGCTTCAAGACCAAGCTCATGGAGCTTGACCAGCATGTAGATATTGCCGAGCGTATGGTCGATGCGCCTTCCGGTCATACCTGTAAGGAGAATACTCTTATAGCCCCGGGCGGCGGCCTCCTTTACCGCATACATTGTGTCGGTATCATCCTTTTCGACGGGCAGCTGTATGATCTCAATATCAGAATCAGGTCTGTCAAAGGAATCAAAATCCCCAACGATCAGATCGGGTACGATTCCGAGCGGATCGCAGTGGCGCAGTCCGCAGTCACAGGCTATCACGTAATCTCCGGATCTGAAGTATTTCTTTATTCTGTTGTAATTCTCTATCGGCGCTCCGCCGATGATAACGCATCTGTTCATTAATAAAACCTTTCGTTTGTTTTGGGCGGAAACCAACTGCCTTCAGTAGGCGGGAGGAGCTTCAGTGAATTTATAACTGACCTGAATAGTATCTGAAATCAGCAAAGGGCAAATGATCAGGAATCAGTATAGCATGGGAGCGAAACAGGGTCAAAATAATATTCATCTATGCTTCATTTATTACGGGTATGCTTGGTACAGGAAAATGAGACAAGAATCACGAGCGGCAAGGCAGCCGGACCGGTACTAAGCATATTTGATACTGCAGGGGGAGCATTATGTATCTGAACAGAATAATGATAGTTGAGGATGACAGGCAGCTGTGCAGCCTGTACAGCACTGTCTTAAGAAAAGCCGGCTTTGAGACTATTGAAGCCTCCAACGGACAGGAGGCCTGCGACAAGCTGGAGACAGAGCATGTTCATATGACGATAACCGACATAATGATGCCGGTAATGGACGGATACAGTCTGGTTGAGGCCATCAGGGATTATGATCCCTCCATGCCGATACTTATGATAACCGCAAAGGATGACTTCAAATCCAAGCAGAAGGGCTTTAATGTCGGAGCCGACGACTATATGACCAAGCCGGTGGATGTAAACGAGATGGTGCTGAGAGTCAAGGCTCTGTTCAGGAGAGCAAATATCCTGAATGATCATATGATCACTGTAGGCAGTACCGTGCTGGATTATGATTCAATGACAGTATCCGACAGCAGAGGAGCAGTCGAACTGACCCAGAAGGAGTTTCAGCTTTTGTACAAGCTCCTTTCCTATCCGGGCAAGATCATGACGAGACTTCAGCTTATGGATGAAATATGGGGACCGGACAGCAAATCCGATGCCCAGACGATAGATGTACACATCAACAGACTCAGAAGGCATTTTGAGAACAATGAGGATTTTGAACTGCAGACGGTCAGAGGGCTGGGGTATAAGGCAGTTGTAAAGCAGAAGTGATACAGAATCATAAACGGTACAGAATCATAAACGATACAAATCATAAGCGATACAAATTATAAGCGATACAAGTCATAAGCGATACAAATCATAAGCGATACAAATTATAAGCGAAACCGGTGTTCGTACAGGTGCAATCAAGAATATGGAGAGCAAAGCAGAATATAAAGCAGAACAAACAGAAGAACACAAAGCTGTATACATGGAGGAATGCAGAACAGACAGTAAAGCCGGCTTTAAAACAGAGAACAGTCTGAATACAGTGCGGACTGCCGGAAAAAAGAACCGTATCAAAATGTGGCAAAAGCTTGCATTGCTGCTGACGATGATCATTTTCTCATATCTTATTATTTTGTCAGGGTTTATGTTTTTTGCGTTTATCAGGCGCGGCGCGCCGCGGGCGCCGATGCTGAGCGTATCCGCAGTATTCCTGACTATGGCTATGACGATCTCGGTCATTGTCATTTCTGTTGTGGCTCATATTTTTGTGAATCCTATCGACAATATCAGCGATGCCATGATTCGGGTGGCGGACGGTGACTTTTCGGTAAGGCTTAAGGAAAAGGATAAGCTTCAGAATATCGAAATAATGAACGTCAATTTCAACAAGATGGTCAAGGAGCTTAATTCTACAGAGATGCTCAAATCGGATTTCATCACCAATGTTTCCCATGAAATAAAGACGCCTATTGCGGCAATAGAGGGCTATGCCTCGCTGCTGCTGGCCACAGATCTGGATGAGGAGCAGAAGTTCTATGCGAAAAATATCATAAACAGCACGATGAGAATATCGACGCTGACAGGAAACATTCTCAGGCTTTCAAAGCTGGAAAACCAGCAGTTCAGTCAGGAAAAGAGGGTGTTTTCTCTGGATGAGCAGATCAGACAGTGTATTTTGATGCTGGAAAACAGCTGGTCGGAGAAGGAGCTGGATATAGAACCGGAACTGGAGACTGTGAATTATTCCGGGTATGAGGATCTGCTGCAGCACGTCTGGATCAATCTTATTACCAATGCGATAAAGTTTACGCCAAAGCGCGGAAGGATATTGTTTGAACTGCACAAAACGCAGGACGGAGTCACCGTCTCCGTAACGGATAACGGGATCGGCATGACCGGGGAAGAGCTGCAGCACATATTTGATAAATTCTATCAGGCTGAAAGCAACAGAAGTATGGCAGGAAACGGACTGGGTCTGCCTCTGGTAAGGCAGATAGTCGCTATGCACGGCGGAAATGTGACGGTAAAGAGCGCTCCCGATATGGGAAGTACCTTTACGGTGTTTCTCCCTGACGGCGAAAATGAGAATAGCTGAATCAGCAATATCACCGGATGCAGCATGCGTCTTGCTCTGTTAAGCCGGAAAGCTGTGATCAGCAGTATTTTGAAGCATCCTTAAAGAAGGATGCTATTATTATGATGATAACTGCCGAGATCGGAAAGGCTGCGATAATAGAAACAGTCTGCAGATTGCTCATACTGCTTTCAGAAAACAAAAGGGCGATAGGCAGCATGATAAGCAGAAGCGCCCAGAACAGCTTCATGCCGTTTCCGGCCTCCTGATCCCCCTCGATATTCCTGTAGGAATATGCGGAAGCCACAAGTGTTATAGAGTCAAAGGAGGTGGCATAAAAGGCAGCCATAGACACTATCAGGAGCACCAGTACTATCCTGTGGGCAGGAAGGGTCTCAATAACCGCCATTATCGTTCTGTAGAGATCCAGGCAGGAGGAATAGATCCCGATCACATCCAGCCTTCCGAGCATCTGAAGCCCCAGAGAATAGTTTCCGAGGATAATAAACGAGATAAAGGTAGAGCCGAGGCCGAAGGCATAGGAGCCAAGTACGACCTGTCTGACAGTTCTGCCTCTGGAAATGCTGCCCATGAAAAAAGGAGCGGCAACACACCATACCATCCAGTAGGCCCAATAGAATATGGTCCAGTTCTGAGGAAAGGAGGAGGTGCGCAGAGCGTCTGTCCATGTGCTCAATACCACAAAATTCTGTACGAGATTGCCCACGGCGGAAAAACCGGTCTCAATTATGTAAATCGCCTCACCGCCCAGAAGGAGAATGTACGCAAGCAGTGCGAAGAAAACATACATGCATATGCGCGCGAGAAAATTGACACCCTTCATACCGCGCATGACAGATACGGTGTAGAGGGCACAGATTGCCGAAAGGATGGCGATCGTAAGCCATTTACTGTCCTCAAGACCGAGAATCGTGCAGACGGCACTTGAAAGCAGAGGGGTTGCAAGGGAAAAGGTGGTAGCCGTTCCTGCAATTAGCGCTATGACGGCAAGAATGTCTATGAGTTTTCCGGGAATGCCGTCCGTATGCTTTCCGAGAACGGGACGGCAGGCCTCTGAATACTTCTGCTTCGTACAGCCTCTGACATGAAGCATGAAGCCAAAGCAGGCCGCGAGCACCGCATAAAAGCTCCATGGAATCGGTCCCCAATGGAAGAGGGGATATGTGGAAGCCCAGTCCTGAATGGAGCCTAACTCAGCGATATGGGGCTCCGAAGCATAAAGCATCCATTCGCACAGAGAATAAAACAGAATATCTGCCGCAAGTCCGGCTGTAAACATCATTGAACCCCAGGAGAAAAAGCTGTACTGCGGCTTTTCTCCTTTATTGCCCAGAACTATTCTTCCGTATTTTGAAAAAGCCATAAATAAGGAGGTACAGAAAACCCCCAGCCCTATGATAAGATAACAGACTCCCAGATCATCGCCTAAAAAACTCCTGACAGCAGAAAGAACCTCTGAGGAGCCTTCCGGATTCAGGATAAAAAAGCAGCATAGTATAAGGATTGCAGCAAACGGGATGAAGGTAGTGGACGGATCGATATTCTTAAATCTCTTCATGATAGGCCTCGATTTACTAAAAGAATGTTCAAAAATTAAAAATTCATATAAATTTTGAACATTCTATCCCAAGGCCCTGATTCTGTCAAGAAAAATCCGGCTTTTTTATTTCCCGGTACTTATCACATCAGCAGCTGCCTGAGCTGTTTCTTATTCCGACAATACCGAAGGCCTTAGGACCGCCGTGACAGGTGATGACGCATCCTGTTTCGCACCATTCGATCTCGGAATAGCCGGCAGCCGAAGCAGCCTCCTCGGCAATACGCTTTGAGCTGTCCGGAAGACCGATCGAACATATCAGAAAAAGCTTTTTTGTATCAGGCTGATGCTTTTCGACAAAATCCCTGATCATCTTCGGAATGATACTGTCGGTACTGCCGCGGTACTTCTTTTTTGCCATCAGCCTTCCGTCGATTATCTCGATGCAGGGATGAAGGTTCAGAAGATTTCCTACCAGTGCTGTAGTGTTGCTGACACGACCGCCTGCACGCAGGTAGTCAAGATTATCCGGAATGAAGGACATTTCAACGCTTTCGGCTATCCTTTCGGCAGCTGTCACCGCCTCATCTATGCTGCAGTCAGGATGCGCACTGAGGAATGCAGCAGTTTTCCGGACTGCGGTGCCCTGTCCTACAGAAACCTGCTTTGTGTCTATTATACGGAACAGCTCGTCCCCCTCGGCTGCTATCACCGCACTCTGATAGGATACGGTTGTGATTGCGGAATAGGCAAGGTATAGGATATACTTATCCGGATGCTCGGAATGAATCCTGTCAAAGACCTTTTTGCAGTCAAACGGAGTGCTGCCGCTGGTCTTAGGAACGCGGCCGGTCTTCTCATAAAAGGCACAAATGTCACTGACCGGAAAAGAACCGTCATCAAGGGTCAGGTCATCCATCTGAACATGCATAGGTACAAGATAAATGCCTAACTCCTTTGCAAGCTCAGGTGTAATATCCGATCCGGTCTCTGCTGCTAAAATAATATTGTTATGCATAAATTTAAGACCTCATTTCGGCAGAAGCTCACGACTGCTCTGCCGTAAAAACGGAGTTGATTGGATTCAGAGCATGTTTCATTCAAAACGAGCCCGAGTACATCGTGAAAATAATAAACAAACCCGGAGAAAATGTCTATAAATGTATTAAAAAAGGAACCGTGCAGAGGTATATTTTGCAGGGTTCTCTTTGCGGGATACATTGATATCAGACCATAGAGGCCGGAAAACGCTTTGAAAGGGCGTATTATTATGAAAATCGTACTTCATGAGCCGGGAATCCCGCTCAATACCGGAAATATAGGAAGAACCTGCGCAGCAACAAACACGGAGCTTCATATGATAAGACCCTACGGCTTCAGGATCAGTGAAAAGGAGATACGCAGGGCGGGAATGGACTATTGGGAAAAGATCGATCTGCATGAGTATATTGATTATGCTGATTTTCTAAAACAGCATCCCGAGATAGTATTCAACAAGGCATCCGGCACATCAAAGGGACCGAAGCTCTGGTTTGCTACCACAAAGGCAGTGCAGTCATACTCGGATGCCGTCTTCGGAGCAGAGGATTTTATTATGCTGGGAAATGAGTCCCGAGGAATCCCCGAAGAGATTCTGATCGAGCACCCGGAGGCATGTATCCGCATTCCCATGTGGGGAGATATCAGGTCACTTAACCTGTCAAATGCCGCGGCGATCATTCTGTATGAGGCGCTGAGACAGAACGGATTTGAAAATATGGAAAAACAGGGCAGACTTCACAGATTGGACTGGAATCTTCAGAGGAAGCCCGCAGACGATCGGTACTGATTATTAAATATGCAGGCGGCTGCTTTCTTTTCAGAGGTAGTCCGGAGCCGGTCGGGACCGGCTTTACAGTCAGATGTCCGGTTCGGACCCTGCGGAGAGTCATGAGAAGGTACGGGATAAATGTCGGAAGATATCAGAATAAAAGAATATGAGTCCTGCAGGCTGTGCCCGAGGGAATGCAGGGTAAACAGGTACAGAGAGACAGGCTTCTGCGGCGCAGGAGCTGTGCCGAAGGCGGCAAGGGCGGCGCTGCATAAATGGGAGGAGCCGTGCCTGTGCAGCGAAGCGGGAGCCGGAGCGATATTTTTTTCCAACTGCAATCTGAAATGCGTGTACTGCCAGAATTATGATATCAGCTCAGGCGGCTTCGGAGCGGAGGTGTCTGCTGACAGGATAGCGCAGATCATGCTTGAGCTTGAAGCTGAGGGCGCCTCATGCATTGAATTCATTACTGCTACCCATTATATTCCTTCGGCAGCGGAGGCTGTCAGAAAAGTAAGGGACAGACTGACGATCCCGACTGTGTTCAATTGCGGAGGCTATGAGTCGCCGGAGGCGCTGAGGCTGCTGGAGGGCTGCATCGATATCTATCTTCCGGACATAAAATACTTCGATGATTCGGCTGCAGTCAGATACTCAGGAGCCCCGAAGTATTTTTATCATGGGATAAGGGCGCTGAAGGAAATGCTGCGGCAGACAGGCAGACCGGAAAGAGACGGAAGCGGAAGGATGAAAAAGGGAGTTCTCGTCAGACATATGGTGCTGCCGGGAATGAGAAAGGATTCGATACGTATTCTGGACGAACTGAGCAGGGAAGTGGGAACAGAAAATATCCTGATAAGCATTATGAGTCAGTACACGCCATTTTTCAAAGCACATGAGTACCGGGAAATAAACAGAAGGATAACGAGCTTTGAATATGATTCGGTGGTAAAGCATGCGCTGGAGCTTGGCTTTGACGGATACATGCAGGAGAAGAGCTCTGCAAGAGAAGAATACACACCGCCATTTGATCTGAGCGGCATTTAGTGTCAATAGGTTGTCAATAGGGACGGTTCTTTTTGACAACCCTCACTCCAATCTTGTTTATTAAATTTGTATAAAAAAGAATCTCGGTTCATTCATATTTCACCATTAAAACGGTATAATACAATATAAATCACGGAAGTAACTATTCGACATCCGTCATCAATTATTAAATAAACCAGAGGGATAAAAGGAGAACTATGGCAAATCTCGGTAATATTTTTGATTATCAGAATGATCCGAATCGCAAAAACTACGACGGAAGCAGCAACTCAAACGGATTTAAGAAGCCGAACAAGCCTATGACAATATATCTGCTCTTTGTACTGGGCGTAATGCTGATCATCAACCTGGTGATCGCACCTGCGATACAGAAGAGCATGATAGTGGAGTCGTCCTACGATGCATTTCTGGACGAGCTGTCCGACAAAAATGTAGATAAGGTGGAGCTTGATACGAATACGATCAAATTTACTCTCAAGGATGATCCGGTGATCTACGAGACAGGTCGTATCAATTATATAGGTGAAGTAGAAAGAATGTACGAGGCAGGGGCGGAATTTACCCAGAGCATTCCACAGACCATATCGCCTATATGGACTATCCTGTATAATGTGCTGCCTTTTGCCTTGATGATATGGTTCGGCTCAAGGCTTATGAAGAACATGCAGAGGGGCGGCGGAGGCTTTATGGGAGGCCTCGGCAAGGCTAATGCAAAGGAATATGAGAAGAGTGTATCCGGCATCAAATTCAAGGATGTAGCAGGTGAGGATGAGGCAAAGGAGCTGTTGGCGGAAATGGTGGATTTCCTGCATGAGCCTCAGAAATACAATGCTATCGGAGCAAAGATCCCTAAGGGAGCTCTGCTGGTGGGCCCTCCGGGAACAGGTAAGACAATGCTTGCCAAGGCTGTCGCAGGTGAAGCAGATGTGCCGTTTTTCAGCATTTCCGGTTCCGAGTTCGTGGAAATGTTTGTCGGCATGGGAGCGGCAAAGGTAAGAGATCTCTTCAAGGAGGCTGAAAAGAAGGCACCGTGCATAATTTTTATCGATGAGATAGATGCCATCGGAAAGAAGAGAGGCGGAAACGGCATCGGCGGAAACGACGAGAGAGAACAAACCCTTAATCAGCTTCTGACAGAGATGGACGGCTTTGACGGAACCAAGGGCATTATAGTTCTGGCTGCCACAAACCAGCCCGATACTCTGGATCCGGCACTTCTCAGACCGGGCAGATTTGACAGGCGTGTACCGGTGGAACTTCCTGACATGCAGGGCAGGATAGATATACTCAAGGTGCATGCCGCAAAGGTAAAGATGGCAGGAAACATCAATTTTGAAGATATTGCCAAGGCCTGCCCCGGAGCATCGGGAGCAGAGCTTGCCAATATGATAAACGAGGCTGCGCTCAGAGCCGTCAAGGCAGGAAGAGAGAGGGTCAATCAGCAGGATCTCGAGGAAAGCATCGAGGTCGTTATGGCAGGCTACAAAAAGAAGAATCAGGTGCTTACGAGCAAGGAAAAGCTGATCGTGGCATATCATGAGGTGGGACATGCCCTTGTGGCGGCAAAGCAGGACAATTCCGCCCCTGTGCATAAGATCACGATCATTCCGAGAACATCAGGCGCTCTGGGATATACGATGCAGGTCGACGAAAACGGAAACCATTATCTGATGTCTAAGGAAGAGCTGGAAAACAAGATCGCGACCCTTACCGGAGGAAGAGCTGCGGAGGCGCTTGTGTTCAAGAGCATTACTACCGGAGCCTCCAACGATATAGAACAGGCTACCAAAATAGCAAGAGGTATGATAAGCTCCTATGGAATGAGCGACAGCTTCGGCATGGTGGCGCTGCAGTCCAGAAACAACGCTTATCTCGGAGGAGATATGTCGGTGGCCTGCTCGGACGAGACACTGAAAAATGTGGATGATCAGGTGATAGCATTAGTCAGAGCGCAGTATGACAAAGCATACAGGATACTTGAGGACAATATTATGAAGCTTCACGAGATAGTGAAGTATCTCTATGAAAAAGAGACCATAACGGGAGAAGAATTCATGACCATCCTCGAGTCAAAGACAAACTCTATCGAAGAGCAGGCAAAGGCAAATGCCCTTGCTGTATCGGAAAAAGGGGAAGATGGAACAGAAAACACTTCAGATACTTGAATTTAATAAAATAACAGAAAGGCTGAGCGAGTTCGCGTCCTCAGAGGCAGGGCGCGGACTGTGCCTAAAGCTGAAGCCGACCGCAAATCTCAGACATATCGGGACATGGCAGAAAAACACCTCGGATGCGAGAGACCGTATCAGACTTAAGGGCAGCAGCCCTTCCTTCAGAGGGGTCAGGGACATTGGGGATATTCTTAAGAGACTTGAGGTCGGAGGTACACTGTCTGCAGCGGAGCTTATTTCGGTAAGCTCCTGTTTGACTGTATCGGAAAGAGCATTCAGCTACGGCAGGACAGACTCGGAGGAAGAAAGAAAGGATTCCCTCAGTGAGGACTTCGGTCTCATAGCTCCGATGACGAACATCAACAGAGAGATAATCAGATGCATTATTTCCGAGGATGAGATAGCGGACGATGCCTCCGTGGGGCTGGCTTCCGTCCGAAGGGAAATGAAGAAGACAGTCGAAAGTGTTCATGAGGCAATGCAGAGCAGACTGAATGCCTGCAGGGATTATCTTACAGACGCGGTGATCACTCAGAGAGACGGAAGATACTGTCTTCCGGTCAAGGCGGAGTATAAGGCAAAGGTTCCCGGAATGGTGCACGATGCATCCTCCACAGGACTCACGCTTTTTATCGAGCCTATGGCGGTGGTAAGTCTGAACAACAGGCTCAGGGAGCTCAAATCAGAAGAAAATAAGGAAATAGAGAAGGTGCTGAAGCTGTTGAGCGAGAGCCTGGTACCTTATACGGATGTGATAGCGGACAATATCAGGATTCTCAGAAAGCTTGACATGATCTTTGCCAAGGCATTGTATGCAAATGAGCTGGATGCCGCAGAGCCCGAATTCAGCAGGGACAGAAGGCTGGATATCAGGGCAGCAAGACATCCGCTTATCGATATGGAAAAGGCAGTCCCGATAGATGTTCGGCTCGGAGGAGAGTATGATCAGCTGATAATAACCGGTCCAAATACCGGAGGAAAGACGGTGTCTCTCAAAACAGTCGGTCTGCTGACGCTGATGGCTCAGGCGGGACTTCATATTCCGGCTGCCGAGGGCTCGGTGATGGGTGTATTTGATGATGTTTATGCCGATATAGGAGACGAGCAGAGCATTGAACAGAGCCTGTCAACATTTTCAGCCCATATGACAAATATAGTAAGCATACTTGACAAGGCGGATTCGGCATCTCTGTGTCTGTTTGATGAGCTGGGCTCGGGAACGGATCCGACAGAGGGAGCAGCACTGGGGATAGCTATCCTGAATTTTCTTCATAACATGGAGACCCGCACCATGGCCACCACCCATTACAGTGAAATAAAGCTGTATGCACTGGAGACCGAGGGAGTGGAGAATGCCTGCTGTGAATTTGATGTGGCCACCCTCAAGCCGACCTACAGGCTTCTGATCGGAATACCCGGAAAATCCAATGCCTTTGCCATTTCGAGAAGGCTCGGACTGCCGGAGTATATTATTGATGATGCCAGAGCCCGTATAGCAGCCGAAAATGAGAGCTTTGAGGATATTATCTCCAAGCTGAACGAGGACAGATACAGAACCGAGAAGTCCATGGCTGAGGCGGAAAGCTTCCGAAAGGACGCAGAGATACTCAGGGAGAGACTTAAAAAGAAAGAAGAAAAGCTGGAAACTGCCAGAGAAAAGATCCTCGGGGAAGCAAGAGAGGAAGCGCAGCGTATCCTGAGAGAGGCCAAGGAGACAGCGGATACAGCAATCAGGAACATTAATAAATACGGAGAGGAAAGTAATCAGGCGGCTGCTGAGGCAGAAAGAGAAAAGATCAGGACAAATCTGAAGGAGACCTCCGGGGGTCAGGGCATTGCCGTTAAGGGTCCGTCCAGACCGGTATCCCCGAAAAAACTCAAGATAGGAGATACTGTACGCGTCATGAGTATGGGCGGCGTATCATGCATCGTTTCTTCACTTCCTGATAAGGATGGATTCATGAATGTAAGGATAGGCTTCATGAATTCCAAGGTGAATTTCCGGGAGATCGAGCTTGCAGGAGGAAATACGGGAGATAAAAACGGTGCATCGGAGATCTCCGAAAAGAAAAAGGCAGGTCCGAAGACTGCAGCCGGCTACGGAAGGAATTTCGGAGCCAAGTCGTTCACCGTAAGGCCTGAGGTGAACCTCATAGGGAAAACCACCGATGAGGCGCTGCCGGAGCTTGAAAAATATCTGGATGATGCATATCTGGCAGGGCTGGAAACGGTCAGAATAGTTCATGGAAGAGGTACCGGAGCTCTGAAAAATATGGTCCACCAGAGACTTAAAAAGATCAGATATGTAAAATCCTTCAGACTGGGCACCTTCGGCGAAGGGGATACCGGAGTGACGGTAGTGACATTAAAGTAAGTCCCACAGGCAGAAAAAGGCCGTTGATACAAAAGGCGGAATATTGAAATGGTGGAAAAGCAGAGGATAATGATCGTAGACGATGATCCGGTTATAGCAGAGCTGATCAGCCTGTATCTGGAAAAAGAATGCTACGAAACAAGAATAGTAAATGACGGAGAAGAGGCCATGGAGATCTTTCCGGAGTACTGTCCGGATATGATACTTCTGGATCTGATGCTGCCGGGTATCGACGGATATCAGGTGTGCAGGAAGCTCCGAACGGAATCGGATGTTCCTATCATGATGCTTTCGGCAAAGGGAGAGGTATTTGACAAGGTGCTCGGACTGGAGCTGGGAGCTGATGATTATATGATCAAGCCCTTTGACACAAAGGAGCTGGTGGCAAGGGTCAAAGCCGTATTAAGAAGGACCTCCAGGAGAGAAAAAAGGGAGGAAAAGGAGGTTGTGCGTCAGGAAAGCAAGGTGGAATACGCGGGACTGTCTGTCAATCTGTCAAATTATTCTGTGGTATATCACGACCGAATCATAGACATGCCTCCGAAGGAGATAGAACTGCTGTATTTCCTCGCAGCTTCACCTAATCAGGTATTTACCAGAGAGCAGCTGCTGGATAACATCTGGGGCTATGAATACATCGGCGATACCAGAACAGTGGATGTACATATCAAGCGTCTCAGGGAAAAGCTCCCGGAAAATGCATTCTGGGGAATAGCTACGGTCTGGGGAATCGGATATAAATTCGAACTTAAGCCCGTAAAATAAATACTTCTTGACAGCAGAGATATTTTTATTATATTGTGAAAGGCAGCAAACTCCGATCGGCAGCGCATCGGAGTTTTTGTGTAATGAAGCCGGGTCTGAAGGGAAGGATCCGGAAATATAACATGGAGGGTCATATGTTTGTTAATACCTTTTGGTCGCTTGTACCTCCGATCGTAGCCATCGCGCTTGCTCTTATTACTAAAGAGGTGTATTCGTCTCTCTTTATCGGAATAGTATGCGGAGGTCTCCTGTATTCCGGATTCAGCCTTTCAGGTACAATAGAGCATGTGCTTATTGATGGAATCATCGGATCGGTATCGGATTCCTACAATGTGGGAATTCTTGTTTTCCTTGTAGTTCTCGGAGCTATGGTCATGCTTATGAACCGTGCCGGCGGATCCGCAGCCTTCGGACGCTGGTCACAGGAGCATATCAAAACAAAGGTGGGCGCACAGCTTGCCACTATCGTTCTGGGAATGCTGATCTTTATCGATGACTATTTCAACTGTCTTACGGTGGGCTCTGTAATGAGACCGCTTACAGACAAGCACGGCATCAGCAGGGCAAAGCTGGCATATCTTATCGATGCAACAGCAGCCCCTGTCTGTATTATAGCACCTGTATCCTCATGGGCAGCGGCAGTATCCGGCTTTGTAGAGGGAGCAAACGGACTGGAGCTCTTTATCAGAGCTATTCCTTACAACTTCTACGCACTGCTGACTATCGTGATGATGGTTACTCTTACATGCAGAAGCTATGATTTCGGAGCGATGAAGAGGGCTGAGGCTGTGATCGGCGGAGCAGATCCTGATTCACGAGGCACTCAGCCGAGCATTACGGGAGCAGAGGACCAGCCTCATCCTCCTGTAAGCACAAAGGGACGTGTCATTCATCTTGTCCTTCCTATAGTGGTGCTTATAGTATGCTGTGTGGGCGGACTGCTTTATTCCGGCGGAATATTTGAGGGAGAGACCTTTATTGATGCTTTCTCTAATGCGGATGCTTCCGTAGGACTGTCCTTCGGCTCTGTAATAGCTCTGATAATCACCATTGCTTTCTATCTTTTAACAAGAGTTCTGGATTTTAAGGAGTGCATGAATGCTCTGCCTGAGGGATTCAAGAGCATGGTTCCTGCTATCCTTATCCTTACTTTTGCATGGTCTCTTAAGGCAATGACCGATTCTCTGGGAGCGAGAGATTATGTTGCAGGCATCGTGGCTGCTGTTGCGGACAACGGTGCGGTAATGAGCTTTATCCCGGCTCTTGTATTTGTGATCGGATGCTTCCTGGCATTTGCCACAGGAACTTCATGGGGCACCTTCGGAGTTCTGATCCCGATAGTCGTAAGTGTATTCGGAGGAGATCTTTCCAACGAGCTTATGATCATCTCTATTTCAGCATGCATGGCAGGAGCAGTCTGCGGAGACCATTGTTCACCTATCTCCGATACCACCATCATGGCATCGGCAGGTGCACAGTGCGACCATCTGCTGCATGTATCCACTCAGCTTCCGTATGCATTGTTGGTAGCTGTAGTATCCTTTGTATGTTATATCTTTACAGGATTTGTAAGAAGCTGGCTCATATGTCTTCCGATATCTATCCTGTTAATGATAATCGTGATTATTGCCACACAGAAAAAGACAGCAGAATAAAACTATGAAAATGGGGCGGTCGGACACTTGAGATCAGACCGCCCTTTGCAACAGGGAAAGGCAGGCTTTGAAATGAAAACTATCTTTACAGAGAAGGCTCCGGCAGCCATCGGACCGTATTCACAGGCAATGGTTTGCGGCGGGCTGGTATATACGTCCGGACAGATCGCCATTGACCCGGAGACAGGAAGCTTATGCGGCGAAGATATCACCGCTCAGACAGAGCAGATAATGAAAAATCTGAAGGCAGTTCTTGAAGCATCCGGAAGCAGCTTCGACAGGACAGTTAAAACCACCTGTTATATCAGAAGTATGTCGGACTTTGCCGCCTTTAACGAGGTATACGCAAGATATTTCACAGGAAAGCCTGCAAGAAGCTGTGTTGAGGTCTCTGCACTTCCTAAGGGAGCACTTGCTGAGGTCGAGGTCGTTGCGGAGGCAGAGGCTTAAGACGAGGATGATGATGCGGACGGCAGGTTAAGCGTATATTAATGAATGCCGTTAAGCCAAATGCCGTGCAGTTCAATGCCATAGGAATCAATGTCATGCGGCTTGATCGCTGCGGTTTTGCTTGCAAATAATTCAAAATAGAGATACTATATAAATCGAGTCTTCGGGGCGGGGTGAGATTCCCCACCGGCGGTACAGTCCGCGAGCGGGTAGACATCAGAGCGGCAGCCTGGGTGTTTACGGCAGCATGAACCGGTGAGATTCCGGTACCGACAGTATAGTCTGGATGAGAGAAGAACAGACGGGTCATTTCAGGTGCGGTTTGCACTGATAATGATGCTGTTTTGATTTATGATCTTTACCCGCGGACAATGTCTGCGGGTTTTATTTTTTTAAAACCCGGTACTATCGGTGCCGGACAAGGCAATAAGGAGCAGCAGTATGACAGACCGAGATTATATGCTTAGGGCTATAGAACTGGCAAAAAAAGGTGAGGGACATACCAATCCCAATCCGCTGGTTGGAGCTGTGATCGTGAAGGACGGCCGCATTATCGGAGAAGGCTATCATGAGAGATATGGAGAGCTGCATGCCGAAAGAAATGCTTTTGCCCATTGTTCGGAAGAAACATGCGGAGCGGATATGTACGTGACTCTTGAACCCTGCTGTCATCACGGCAAGCAGCCGCCTTGTACAGAGGCTGTTATTGAGCATGGGATAAAGAGGATATTCGTCGGTTCCTCGGATCCCAATCCTCTTGTGGCAGGCAAAGGACTTAAGCAGCTGAGGGATGCGGGGATAGAGGTAGTTGAGGGCTTCATGAAGGAGGAGTGCGACAGACTCAACCCTGTATTTTTCCATTACATCAGTACCGGGGAGCCGTATATTGCCCTGAAATACGCTATGACGGCCGATGGAAAAACAGCTACGGATACGGGAAAATCACAGTGGATAACCGGAGAAAGCGCCAGAGCACATGTTCACAGACTCAGAAATTATTACAAGGGCATACTGGTCGGAATAGGAACAGTGCTCGCGGATGATCCGATGCTGACCTGCAGGATGGAAGGCGGAAGAGATCCTGTACGAATAGTGCTCGATACGAGGCTTCGCATTCCGGAGGCTTCAAAAATAATGACATCTGCAGATCAGGCTCCGGTAGTGATAGTGTGCTGGGAAGGCGCTGATAAAGAAAAAAAGTCAAGACTGAAAGCACTTGGAGCAGAGCTTATTGAGCTTCATCTGAATGAGGACGGAAATATTTCTGTTGAAGCAGCGGTCGCAGCCCTGGGGAAAATGGGCATAGACGGAATTCTGGTCGAAGGCGGAGGCACGGTGGGTGCATCCTTTATCAGAGCCGGAAAGGTCAACAGGATATATGCATATATAGGGGCAAAGATATTCGGGGGAACGGGAAAGCACACACCTGTGCGAGGCTCAGGCATAGATGAGGTCAAAGAGGCAGCAGGGCTTAAGGTATCACAGGTCGAGCTGTTCACGGATGATGTACTTATAACCTATGATGCTCTCAGAAGCACGGAAAGGGCCTGAAGCACGCAAGCAGGCTGAAGTACATGAGGAGCCTTAAGTATATGAGGAACCTTAAGTACTGATATGATGCTGAGTACTGATATTATAGTATGTTCAGTCGGAAGCTTAAACACATAAGGAATCTGAAGCGAAGAAGGAAGATTCATGTTTACCGGAATAATTGAAGAAAAAGGAAAACTGAAAAAGATCCTGAGCGGACAGAGCTCCGGATCGATAGAGATAAGGGCATCGAAGGTTCTGGAGGGAACAAAGCTCGGAGACAGTATTGCTGTCAACGGTGTATGTCTCACTGTCACAGATCTTAAGGCTGACGGCTTTACCGCTGATGTAATGCCCGAAACTCTGAGACGGACAAATCTGGGAAAGCTTGCGCTCGGAGCCGAGGTCAATCTGGAGAGGGCAATGGCTGCAGGAGGACGCTTCGGAGGTCATATCGTCAGCGGACATATTGACGGAACCGGAGTGATAAGATCCCTTAAGCCTGAAGGAAACGCGGTATGGGTATCCATATCGGCGTCCCCGGAGATACTTCATCTCATAGTCCCGAAGGGCTCGATATGTATTGACGGCATCAGTCTGACTGTGGCATATGTCGACAGCTCTGAATTCAGAGTTTCGATAATCCCGCATACCGGAGAGGAAACGACGCTGCTCTCAAGACGTGCCGGAGATATCGTGAATCTGGAGAATGATATAGTCGGAAAATACGTAGAGCGTCTGCTTGGTCCTTATACCGGATCGTCAGTGTCAGGGAGATCGTATTCCGGCACAGAAGGCGGTGCAGGAAGAGAAGGCGGGAATGGTTCGGAAGGCGGTGCCGGAAGGGAAGGCATGTCAGGCTCAAGGAGCAGAACCGGCTCAGGAATAAGCATGGATTTTCTGAGGGAGTACGGCTTCTGACTTCGAATCTGTTGTCGGACACGGCAGAAGGTTTCGACCCTTATGGACCGATCAAGTCGAAAGCATGCATATCCGGCTGCCTT
>JAQXPY010000174.1 GCA_029100885.1 Clostridiales bacterium
GCACCGGCTTCTCCCAATATTGATTTGCCCGACGTATTATAAGGTGTTTCTTTCTGCGCCTTTGCAGCCTCCTCCTCCAGATATCTGTCAATGACAGCATTTACATCGCATTTGACTCCGGTAAGCCCTTCGGTAAGCTCAGTCCTTATAATCCCGATAGGAATATACCTGTCTACCTTCTTATTTGCCGCTGCAGCATAGAAGACCTGAGCAAGCTGAGTGTATATACTGTACAAACCTTCTTTTTCCTGATCTATCCTAAGGGGATCGCTGCAGTCCTTTTCCTTCCAATGAAGCTTTGTGTCCATGATGCCCCTGATAAACGTCTCACATCCGGATCCTTCACTGTCTTTACCGGGATCCGCAAACCCGCACAGCTCCCGGAGTCCGAACCCCCACAGCAGATAATCCCTTACGGCACGGCTGCCCGCTATGTTATCCATACTGAAGTCTTTGAAGCGGTCTCTCCAGTATTCATTTAATGCAGTCGCAGAATACCGGCTCCTTATATATTCCCCGAACTCTGCATCCTTGTTTCCAAGGTAAAATTCTTCAAAGGCCCTTGCCTTCTCGAATTCCGTCAGCTGAAGCTCCGAGATTCTGTCCGCCAGCCGTTTTGCATCACATCTGTCCGGCAGGTCAATCTTGTCCTTCAGATATCTGTTGGCTAACTCTACCGCATATCTGAACTGACCCTTTGTGATGTCGCCATAGGTAAATGCCTTCTTTCCGAGCCTGCTTTCTATCAGTGCTGCCACTGCCAGCAGATACATATGGTAAGGCTCTCCCTGAGTCTTATTTCCCCACAGCCTGTATACCCCGGAATACTTCTTGTCTTCCCATTCATAATCCAGATATGCCGGAAAAGCTCCGAGTATGGCATCGCCTGCCTCCGGGTCAGGATCATCCTCCCCCGTCAGTGTTCTCGGCAGGTAATAACTCTCCCCGGAATGCATCGTTTCGTAATCACCTGATGTCCTCCAGCCGCATTTAACGACTTCATGCCCGTCCCTTTCCAAACGATCAGTTCTTTCATCGGTTCTTACCAGACAGTATGTATCCACTCCATGAATACTCGTTCTTCTGTATTCAGCTAAGGGCAGCTGTCTGACTAACTCCAGCGCTTCCTCATATACACTTTCCCATTCATTCTTCGTTACCGATCTTGATACAAGCAGATCTATATATATTCCCATGCTTCCTCCTTATAATTCTTTCATACTTCTGATACCGTGCAATATGGCTTGTTGATGTTATCCTGCCATTTGTCATTCATATCGATCATAAAGTAGGTATACCTTATTCCCGGATCGGTGTCGTTCCATGTCACATCGATCTTCTTCCAGCGTCCATCCAGATTTACGGCATTGATCGCATGAAGGCTGTCCGGATCATTCGCATCCGAAAGGCATCTCACATAAGCTGAATAGATCCCCGATCTGTGGCACAGTACAAAGAATGTATTGGCATATCCTTCGCATACGCTGCTTCCTTCGCACACGACATTATATACGGTTGTCTTCATATTGATATTGGAATTGGCTCCTTCCCAGTCATAGCAGTTATTGTTTGAGATCCAGTCATTGAAAAATCTGCATTTTTCATACATATCCTCCGGTGCCGCCTGCAGAATACTGTTTATCACCGCATCCGCTGCATCATGCTGCCTCATAACCTCTGCGCCATCCGTTCCCGGTAAAAATCCTGCATAGATATGTCCGTATTTTTCAGGAGCACTGTACCGTGAGCTGTAGGTGACAGTGTATCCGCCATCATCGCTTAACTCCGTATCAAAATGGCTGTAGCCTTTATTAAAAAACATAATGATATCCCGGTCATCCGCTAAGAACAAATGCTTCAGCGCATTTTCTATATCTTTGAATTCCTCGTAGCTGCCGCATACGATACCTGTGTCCCAGAGTACATTCTGTGCTCCGGCTCCTGCTTCTGCCATTCCTCTAAGGGTATTTACCAATGCATTGTACTGCTCTGTCGTTGCATCAGTGGACTTTGCCACTCCCGACGTAGAATATGTTGCCGCTCTGGCATCTATCCCGCCAATGCCTGTCATCAGCAATACGGCACATGCAAATGCCATAGTCGTCTTAACGATATTCCTTATGCCGCTGCCGCTGCTCCTTATGTCTCTGCTGCTGTTCCTGTTATCGTTTTCAATACTGCTCATAAAATGTCTCTCCTTCATAGTCAATTGTCCTTTCTTTTATAATCCCTGATGGCAGCCTTTCCGCCGATCCTGTGACAGTCCTGCTTCGCTGCACAGTGTCTTTCTGAGTACAGCCTGTTCCATTCGGCCGCCTGTGATCAATGTTCTTTGCCTGACAGTTATCTTATGTCTGTATCTTATATCCTGCATTTGTAAAAACTCGCCGTTTCGGGCGGATTTTGTAAAAATTTTTTTATCTATAAAAAAAGACCTTTGAAAATCAGCGCATACGCTGACGATCAAAGGTCATTTCAATAATAAATGATTTTGACCTTCGGCTATCAGCCTATGTGCTGACACCCGGAGGTCTTTTGATTTCACAGATACAAAAAAACTACACCCCTCGATAGTTCAAGGGGTGTAGTCCGAAATATTGTTGATGTTTTACATGACTTAACCGGTTTTAGACCCCTCGATAGTCAAAGGGGTGTAGTCCCTTAAACAATGCTAATGCTTGTTTAAGTTATGTATAGCTTACTCTTGCGTCTCTTCGATGTCAATATTTTCTCAAAGTTTTTTATTTTTACCCCCGTTTTTGACCCTGTTTTTAAAAAAACTCTGAGTTTTTTTCTATTCCATCAGGTGTCAAAGGGGACGGTTCTATTTGACACATCACCTCGTTTGAAGGATGTCTCTGTTGTCAATGAGGATCGTCCCTATTGACACCGGACACTCGTGAATGTTGTCAATCAGAACCGTCCCTATTGACACAGGAACCGATAACGATTCCCGCTTATCCCCCGATCAGAACAGATTGCCCTCTGCGATCCTCTTCTCTCTCTTCGCATGCAGTGCCTTGCAGAGCTCCAGATCCGAGTCCTTCATGCCGTTCTGGGCGAAGCTTCCCATAAAGTTGATCGTATCATCGGCGTCGATTCCGCAAACGCCCTGTCCCGGAGGAGTCTGACAGCCATCCATTGCTATCTGCGCGGATTCGATTGCTGTTCCGGCTGCCGATGCCAGCTTCATGGCACAGGCCAGTCTCGCTCCGTCACATACCACGCCGAATACATTGATGGCTGTTGTATTGGCAGCTCTGTTGATCGCATCCAGATCACCGCCCATGAGCATGCAGGCTCCTGCTGCGATGCCCTGGGATGCTGCTACGACACAGGCGCACATGGAGCTGACTCTGCCGATTCGGTTCTTCACGCAGATAGTTGTAAGGAAGCTCATGGCCAGAGCGCGAAGCAGCTGCTCCTCCGAAGCCCCGAGATCCTCTGCCAGACTGATCAGCGGAAGCGAAGCCGTAATTCCCACATTTCCGCTTGTGGCGCAGCTCATAGCAGGCTTTGAAAAGCCTGACATACGGGCCTCAGAGCCTGCTGCGGTACGGGCCTTGGCCTTTTTTATCATATCCCCGTTGCAGCGCTTCATCATGGAGAGGGCAAAGCCCGCTCCTACAGCCTCTCCGGTAAAAATACTGTCAGCCAGCTCATTATTCATGGTCACCGCTTCGCGAAGGAAATACAGCTCTTCGACAGGCACCTCCGTCGCAAAGGAATAAAACTCTCCTATCGTATAGCTTGCCATAGGATCATGTGTTTCATCCATTGATCCGATCCTGTCATAAGGAATATCCACCAGTACCTTGCCGTTTGCCTCCTTACGCACAAGATTGGTATGTGTTTTTACGATGACCGAACGTCCTATGCCCTTGTCAGTCTCCACCGTGCAGTCCATAAACAGACCCAGTATACGTGTTTCGAAATCAATATCGATCTGAACATTTCCGTCCAGCACAAACTGACGGGCTGCCGCCTCGTCCTCCGGTGTAACGTTATGCAGTACATTGAGCTTTGCCTCTGCATCTCCGGCAATTGCCCCTATCGCGGCAAGGATCTCAACACCTGTCAGTGAAGTGTTCGGAATACCTACATCGCAGCCCTTCGTGCCCTGATGACGATCCATAATGATATGAACCTTTTTAGGTGTGCCTCCGACTGCCGATGCGGCTTCTGCCGCCGCATACGCAATGGATGTGACCGTACATCCGAGTGCCGGTGTTACTTCCTTCTTAAGGATCTCCAAAAAATCCGAATACTGTTTCTGCATTTTTTACCCCTTATTTCCTCTAATACTTCCTCTTGTTTTTCTTTAAAAATCAGCTTGTCCATGCCTGATCTGCTTTTATCTGAATTCTTCGGTCATCTGCCGTTTTCCCCTGGTCGGTTATCTGCCGTTTTCTCTCGGAATGATAAATTCAAAATTGCCGTTTATCTCCGAACGAGTCTGTTCGCCGTTTGCTATGGAGATCACCTTTTCCAGCAGTGCCTGTCCAACTTCCTCCGCAGGAGTTCCCTCCAGTATGACGCCGGCGTTAAAATCAAGGAACTCGCCCATCTCCGCGTAGCTTACGGGATTGCCGGTAAGCTTCAGTACAGGCATGACCGCATTTCCGAGAGGCGATCCTCTTCCGGTACTGAATACATTCATATGAGCACCGGACATCGCAAAGCCGCTGGTCACATTTCCGTCGATCACCGGCGCACGAAGATCCAGCATCCAAAGCCCCGGATGAGGCACATGCTCTCCCGCATAGATCAGTCCCTGAAGCTTTGAGGTCCTGCCCATCTTCTTGACATTTCCCATGGACTTTTCCACAAGGGTGGAAATGCCTCCGGCCTTGTTGCCTGGCGTAGGATTGACTTCCTCTATTGTCTGCCCATGAAGTGCCAGATGCTCCTCGCGAAGCTCATCGCACATTTTTATTACTGCCAGACCCACCTCCGTGGATACCGCGCGCTCCGCAATGATGTGCTCACTGCCCGGAAATCCGTTTACCTCACTGATGATAACAGAGCCTCCGTTATCCACCAGCAGATCCGTCATTTCGCCTATGGAAATATTTCCTGAAAGAGCGGTAGTCCAGTCTGAGCCTCCGCACTGTACTCCCAGTACGAGACGTGAGATCGGGAACGGCTTTCTCGTCTGCCTCTCCGCCTGCTCCAGATACTCTCTGACCAGTCTTACGCCCTTTTCCACAGCTCTGCGCGGACTGCGTTCCTCCTGTATTCCCACGTATTCCGCAGGCTTGCCGGCTGCCCTTATCTCTTCCATAAGGCTGTTGTGATCTGTCTGCTCACAGCCAAGTCCCACCAGTACGACTGCAAATACATTCGGGTTCAATGCAGCGGACAGAAGCGCAAGTCTGGTCCTGGCATGATTAGCGGAAAATTCCGCACAGCCGGCTTCATGTGTGATTACCTGAACCCCCGCCTCCCACGATATCTGCTGAGCCACTGTATTTGCGCAGTTTACCATGGAAAGCACCAGAATATAGTTACGTATACCAACCTCACCATTGGCGCGTTCGTAACCGTTAAAAGTCAGATTCATTTTGCACCTGCCCTTCTTCTGTATTCCGCATCATATTCTTTGCAGAGCTCCTCGGTAATATCCTCTATATTATGTATGTGGACATGAGCTCCGCGTGGGATATCCTGCGATGCTCTCCCGATGGGAACCCCGTACTTGATCACTGCTTTTCCCGCAGGAATATCTCTCAATGCTATCTTATGACCCATCGGGATCTCCTCTGATGCAGTGACAACAAGCTCCTGCTCCACCGACAGCACATCTCCTGCTCTTACCGGCTGAACAGCAACAGCAACATTGTCCGCCGGATCTGCATGCAATGCTCTCATCACAGCTGTTTACCTCCTCTCAGATACTCTTCTTTTCCCGCTGTCCGGAGACTCCTCTTCAGCCTGAGACGCCTCTTCAATCGGAGACTCCTCTTCAGCCGGGGATGCCTCTTCAGCTGTGGACACCTCTTCAGCCTGGGATGCCTCTTCAGCTTTAGGCTTTCTCATCTTTTCTGCTCTCTCCCTGTCCCAGGGCTTCAGAATTCTATCAAGACAAAACAGTACAAAAGCCGCTGCAGCCAGCACATAGGCTATCGCAGGAATATGCTCTGCCCTTCTTATCAGCATGAGCCACAGCGGAAGTATGCATACTAACGAAAGGGGAAGAAAGCACTTCTGTATACGCGGATCGGAAATCAACTTCTTCATGCCTACGGATCATCCTTCAACTTCATTATGTTTACCGGTTTTCCTTCTGCTTCTTTCTGCTTACCGGCTGTCCTTCTGCTTCTTTTTACTTACAGATTATCCCTCATATACTCCTCGTCCATCCTGTGGATGGTCTCCAGCGCGCAGTGTGCCGCGTTGGTGCAGGCCACACCTCCTCCGCCTCCGCGAAGATATGCAGGCAGATGTATCTGAACATCATAGAGAGCATATGATGCGTCATCCGGTGTAATGAAGCTTCTTACTCCCGAAAGCGCCATGTCTGCCGCAGCAAACGCATTTCCTATCGCTCCGCCGTTTCTCTTGATGCACGGAACCTCCACACACTGCATCGGATCGCAGACCAGTCCCAGCATGCCCTTTATCGCAAAGCTTGCCGCATCGCCGATCTCAGTGACGCCTCCTCCTCCGAGGCATGCCATGGCCTGTGCAGCCATAGCCGCAGAAACCGTTATCTCACCCTGACAGCCTGCAGCCACTCCCGAGAAGCGCACTCCGTCAAATGCCATTATAACGCCTATCGAGGTGCATGCAAAGAGAGCGTCCACGATCTGATCGTCCGTGTAGCCGTATGCCTCCTGAAGGCTGACCATGCAGCCCGGCAGTATTCCGGACGAACCGCAGGTCGGCGCCGCCACTATGCAGCCCATAGCCATGGCATATTCCATTACGCCTATTCCGTATGCCACCGCATTGCCGACAACTCCTCCTGAAAGAGTCCTTCCGGAGCGTACAGCATCTATAATACGTTTTCCGTTCTGTCCGTCATCCAGTCCGTAAAGAGGTCTTGCCTCTCCGGTGATCCCTGCAGCTACAGAGCGCTTCATGCACTCCCACTGCTGCCTCATACGCTCGACTATCTGCTCTCTCTGAAGTCCGGAGCGGTTGATCTCATAGCGTAACATCGCCTCCGAGACTGTAATATTCTCTCTCTCGCAAAGCTCCTTCAGCTCGCTGAAATCCTTAAACAGAGCAGGAAGATTGCTGTTTCCTCCTTCAAAGAACGGTGCGGCCCACTCTGCTCTGACTACTCCCGGCAGTGAGCGCAGCCTTGCCAGTATATTCTCATCAGGCTCTGAGGCCTCCGCATAGCTGAAGAAGGTATATTCACTGCTGCCTCCGCCCGGCTTTTCTTCTCCGGTCATTCCCAGCACAGCACCGATATCCCCTGAAACATCCCTGTCCGACCAGATAAAATAGTGACCGCTGTAGTTATTCAGAACTACCGGTACCTCATCTATCGATTCCACGACAATGTTTCCGCCTCCTACCGAAACGGCACATACACGCGAGGTGACCTTTTTATCGGATTCGATCACAAGACGCACCCTCAGTGTGTCCTTGCTTTCGGAGCCCGGGAAGCAGGAGATGGTGAACTTCATTCCCGCTTCCTTTGCCTTAACAAAGGCCTGAGGAAAGTCCGGCTCATCAGTTGCATAGCCCATAAGACCGCCTGCCAGCGCCAGATGACTTCTGCAGCCTGCATAATGTGTCATATTGAGAGGATGAAACTGAATGTCTACATTTTCAGGCTCTCCGTCAGCCACAGCTCTGCCCACCGCTCCGATACGCATCATTCCGGCAGTTCCCGAGCTGGAGGGACCCATCATTATCGGTCCCACTATATCAAAAATACCTATGTCCATTGTTGTCCTCTTTCCGGTAAACCGGTAAGTGCCTGAGCAGATAAGCATCCTGTCCTGCTCCGGCGATTCCTAACGCCGGTTTCTAACGCCGGTTTCCTAAGACGATTTCTCCCACCGCTTTTACCGCTCTTGTTGTCCCGCCGTCAGGAATCTCCTCCGGACAGCCGTAAAAGTCCCGGCAGATATGACACTGCCGGGCCCTGAAATATTATCAAATATCCTGGAAATCAACTACTACTCCGCCGCCGTTTGCAGTAACACGATCATAAACGATCTTTGCAACGCCGAGATCCTCGATGCCCATTCCGCACATTCCGACTACTACCGTCTGATCATCGCTGGTTCTTCCGACTCCGGTTCCGGCAGCCAGATCACCGATAGTTGTGTCGAAGGTCTCTTCAAGAATAGTTGCATAAGGTGCTCCCGTAGCCTTGAACTTCGCCTCCAGCTCCTCATTGATACGTACAGCATAGCACTTAGGGAAGTCGGCAACGCGAACATCAAAACGTCTGAGGTCCGAATCATCAACATTCTCTGCTACAAACAGTACTACTGTTCCCTTATCGAATTCCTTGACATCACGGGAAAGTGCCTTCGGAGCATTTGTTGCAAATGCTACGATCTCTGAGCCTGCGATAGCATCCAGATAATTTGTATAAGGAACGACCTTTACATTAGGGAAATCTGCCTTGATAGCCTTCTCGAATTTTTCAAGATTTGCCTCGCTGATGTCAGCAACACGCATCTCATCCACAGCCGGAACAGCAGTGAGAACGGCACGTGCTGCCATTGTTCCCTGAGCACCTGCTCCTACCTGAAGCGCAACATGAGCGCCCTTCTTAGCGCAGTACTTTGCAGCAACACCTGCAGCAGCGCCTGTACGGATCTCTGTAACATATGTACCGTCAACGATAGCAAAAGGAAGACCTGTCTTCGGATGCTCGAGAATGATGATTCCCATAGTGTTAGGATATCCGTATTCTGTAGGGTTATATTTGTGACAGGTAACAAGCTTTGCTCCCATCAGATCATATTTAGGCATGTAAGCCGGCATGGAGTTCATATATCCCTCGATCTCCGGACGGAAAGGAAGGTGTACCTTGACAGGGTTTCTGCTGAGACCCTCTGCATGCTCCTTCAGTACTCTCTCCACGCACTCAACTGCTGTTTCCATGTTAAGCACAGCGCGTGTTTCCTTCTGGTTGATTATCATAAGCTGTCCGTCTTTCATGATTATTTCCTCCTAAATAATCTATTGATCATTATCCGGGAAACATATCCCGGTGATTTACAAATATCTTCTGTATGCTTTTTCATATGCACGGCCTATACCCTATGCACATTATTGCTATGCTGAATATATTCTTTAAATGCTTCAGCTCTGCTCCCTGTCCAGTTCCCTGTCCAGCTCCTTCTCAAGCTCCTTCCTCAGGCAGACTGCCCTGGCTGCGCATGCCAGTCCTCCGGTGGTGGTGCATCTCAGCTCACCAGGGAGGCGCTTTTCCACATCCAGCAGCGCATCCAGCACCTGATCAGGCGGCAGATAGCTCTCTATCCCGGCACACGCCATATCCGCCGATATAAATGCATTGGCAACTCCTCCGGCATTTCGCTTGATGCACGGCACCTCGATAGGTCCTGCGATCGGATCGCAGATCAGTCCCAGCATGTTTTTGATGCACATTGCCATTGCCTGGACCGGGACCTCAGGCTCTTCGGAAAACAGACTTGCAATTCCGGCTGCGGCAATTCCCGCAGAAACTCCTACCTCAGCCTGACAGCCGCCCACGCTTCCGGAAAAGCTGATGTCCCTGTGAGCCATTATAACCCCAAGAACTGCGCTGACAAACATGGCGTCAACGATCCGGTCATCAGAAAAGCCATACTGATCCTGCAGCGCCAGCATACATCCCGGAACGATTCCGGCGGATCCGGCTGTAGGTGCGGCAACAATGCATCCCATTGAGGCATTATGTTCCATGACTGCCAGGGCTTTTGCAGCTGCCAGAGGAACGATTCCGCCCGAAATACTGTGCTGTGACTGTCTCAGCATCCGCTTTCCGTCTTCTCCCGAGGTAAGACCGTAAAGCATTTCGTTAGGCTCCTCGAGTCCGTGTCTGACCGCCTCTCTCATGACGTCAAGCTGCTCATGCATCAGCGCTCTGATCTGCTCCCGCCTGTGTCCGGAGCGATCCTCCTCGTAACGCTGCGCCGCCTCCGAAAGACTGATGCCTTCCGAACGACAGGCTGCTATGAGCTCCTCGCAGCTTGAATACTTATATTTCTCCGAGATCGTTGCTCCGTACTCTAAAACCGGCGCAACGATGGATACCTTTTCTATTCCCGGCATGGCGTTAAGCTCATTTTCAGCCTTATCCGCACCCGGAACCGGAATCACCGAAGATACTGTCCATACCCCGGCTGCACCCTGAACCACAGGCTTTGGATCAAGGCCTTCCGCCAGTTTTCTGACCGCCTTCTCCGCACCGTCTCCCCATACAACCATATGATAAAGAGCCGGATCCAGCTGCAGGCTGCAGTCGTCTATGGCATCTATTACTATACTTCCTCCTCCTACCGAAATACCTCTGACCTTAAGCGCTTCTCCGTCTCCGGAGGTCATTTCCAGCTGAACTGTATTCGGATGATAGATATTCGGAGGGAAGAAGGCTATCTTCACATCGATGCCTCTTTCCGCGGCAACAGACAGGGCATGCTTGATCTTCGGATCATTCGGCGCCCATCCCAGAGCCCCTCCGATAAGCGAAGCGTCCGTTCTGTGCCCGTGATATGTCGTCCTTAATGTGGGGCTGAGACGAAGTACGATGCGTTCCGGTTCAAATCCGGCGATTCTGCCGGCCATGACTCCAATACGCGCCATTCCCGCAGTATGGGAACTGGACGGTCCCACCATTACCGGTCCGACTATTTCAAATAAACTTGTGCTCATACTATCTCCTTGACTTTTTATCGGATTGCGCTACAATTTCCGGGAAATAATATTTTTTACCGGCAGAAAGCTGCCGTTTGACAAACAGCGGCGATCATGCCTGCCTTTATTTTTTTCTGATGCACAATGAGGTGTGAATCATGGATATCATCCACAACAGAAAGCTGGGAAGCATCTTACTGCTGACATCCGCATTTTTCTTCTCGACCATGAGCATGTTTGCCCGTCTCTCGGGAGATATCCCGGTCATGCAAAAGCTGTTCGTCCGCAACTTCGTATCCATAATAGTGCTGTCATGTATCTTTGCTCACAGAAGACGCGTGCCCCGGATCAAGCCCGGCACACTGCACATGCACCTGCTTCGCTCCGGTCTCGGAATAATCTGTACTCTCGGCAATCTGTATGCCGTGGATCACATGCTTCTGGCGGATGCCACTATTCTCGTTCAGCTGTGCCCGTTTTTTGTGATCCTGCTCTCCTCGATATTCCTGCGGGAGAAGGTAAGACCTGTACAATATCTCCTTATCCTTCTGGCCTTTGCCGGAGCAGCCTTTGTTGTGAAGCCGTCCTCCGGTCTCTTCTCTGAAAATGCTGCATTAATAGCACTGATGTCAGCCGTACTCGGCGGAGGAGCATACATGATGGTCAGAGCCTTAAGCCTTCACGGAGAAGACGGACTTATCACCGTATTTTTCTTCTCGGTGCTCTCCTGTATCATATGCTTTCCGTCGCTGCTGCTGCATCCCGTACAGTATTCTCCTGAGCAGATATTCTTCCTGCTGATGATGGCAGGTGTAGCTTATTTCGGACAGTATTTTGTTACTCTCGCCTACCGCTATGCACCATCCTCGGAAATATCCATATTTGACTACTCTCAGGTCATTTTCGCGGCCATGTACGGCAGACTTATATTCGGTCAGTCCTCCGATACCTTAAGCATCATAGGCTATATACTGATATTTGCTGCCGCATTGCTCATGTTTCTTCAGTCAAGGACGAACGCATCAGACTGACCGTATGCTTCGTGCAGCGGCTGACCCTGGCAAAGATATGAAGCCCTGACCCTTCGGGCACTCACATACCGAAAAATCCGACCGTTCTGTCCTGTGTCCGGACCCGGAACTGCTTCTTCCGTATGTCAGTATCCGAAATATCATTTCCCCCCGCAAATGCGGGGGGGGGATCATTTTATTATTTCAAAAATGTTCGGTGCGCAGCGTTATTTATACGCTGTGCCGTTTAAGGTAAAAAGAATCAGTTCTTTCCCTCTGTGATCTGATCGAACAGCTCACCGCCGAAGTCCTCACGGATAAGCGGCCATACGTTCGCACGGATCTTGGATGCAAATGCTGCAAGCTCCTCATCTGTAAACTCAATGATCTCTGTACCGAACTCATCATGCATCTTCTGCTCATATACAGCTGTCTCGCCAGGAGCAACCTCCCAACGGTTTGCTTCCATGTGTGCGCCTGCTGTCATGATAGCTTCCTGCTGCTTTGGTGAAAGTGAGTTGAACTTATCAAGGTTCATAACGTTTGTATGTACCTCGAAGTGGTCGTTGATAGGAAGCCAGTACTTAACGATATCGCCGATGTTTGAATATGCGCCCTCTGCTCCGTATCCGATAAAGCCTTCAACTACACCTGTCTGCATGGAGGTGAATACCTCAGATGCAGGGAGCGGAGTTCCGAGATATCCGAGCTGCTCTGCAGTCTTCTCAAAGGAAGTCATGGATGGAACACGGATCTTGATGCCGTTCTTTGCATCAGGATTTGTAGGATCGACAGGAGGAACTCCGAGACCGATACCGCCGAAATAGAACGGGAACATGTTGATATACTTAACACCGATGTTCTCCATTCTCTCAACCATTGCATTGCCGACAGCTGTGCCGGATGCAAATGTAGCCTTGGCATCATCCCATGTGGTAGCAATATAAGCACCGTTTCCGAGTCCGAAGAACTTATCAACAGATGTCGGAACTGTTGCGCACTGCATATCAACGTCGCCGATCATAACACGCTCAAATACTGTGGTGTAGTCACCCAGCTGTGAAGCAGGATAGATCTCAAACTCAAGTGTTCCGCCGCTGAGCTCCTTAGCCTCCTCACAGAAAGCCTTGATCGCAAGATCCTCTGAGGATCCGTCCGGACGGGTATGAGCAATAGTAAGAGTCACTGTTTCCTCTGCTGCAGGTGCTGCTGCCTCTGCCTCTGCCTTTGTCTCAGCTGCTGCCGCGGCTGTTGTTGCTGCAGTACTGCTTCCCGAGCTGCTTCCGCAGGCTGCAAGAGACATTACCATAGCAGCTGTGAGAGCGATCGAAAATAACTTTTTCATTTTTATCCTCCTTGTAACTTTATTATCAGCGGTTTATTCCGCATTAATACGTTTATACTGTTTGATACCGTTTATGCTGCCTTATCAGTATCCCAGAAGTCCCGGCAGCCATTCAGAAAGGAACGGACAGAAGGATGTCAGGAATACTACCGGAACATATCCGAAGATCAGCAGCTTCATGGTCGGTCCGAAGATCTCCTTGAATTCCGCATTTCCTATACGCATTCCGAGATAGAGAATACTTGCATACGGAGGGGTAACCCCGCCCATAGCCAGATTCACGCCCATGATGGCAGCCAGCTGTACGTTGGAAACTCCGATCTCATGCATAAGAGGGAGAAGGAGCGGTCCGCAGATAAGCATACCGGTCGAATCGTTTACTATCATACCGACTACGAAAAGGAACAGGTTCACAACTATCAGAATGATAATTCTGTTGTTTGTCAGAGAGAAGATCCATGCCGCAATTGCCTGAGGAACCTTCAGCATGACCAGTGTCTGCGCCAGCATCAGACATACTATGATCATTGTCATGATCGCACCGATAGAACAGAGCGAGTTGAAGGTCAGCTTCTTGACATCCGAAAGCTTCATATCCTTGTAAATGAACAGACCTACCGGAAGAGCATAGATCGCTGCCACGGAAGCAGCCTCGGTAGGAGTGAATACGCCGCCGTAGATTCCTCCAAGGATGATAATAGGCATTACCAGTGCCGGTATAGCCGAAACAAAACGCTTGCGGATCATGGTGAGCTTTTCTGACATCGGCATCGGAGGCATCACCTTAAGGTCAAACTTTTTGCATTCCACCATATTGATCACGCAGAAAAGGAAGGTGACAAGAAGTCCCGGAAGAACCGTTGACAGAAAGCAGGCCAGAATAGAGGTCTCGGTCACCCATCCGTAGATGACCATGATTGCGCTCGGAGGAATAAGAAGACCAAGCACTGATGACACCGTTACAAGCGCCGTGGCAAAACCTCTCGGATAGCCCTGCTCCTCCATACGAGGGATCATGATAGGACCTGTAGCTGCAACTCCTGTAAAGCCGGATCCGCTTATAGCGCCGATGATCGCACAGGTGACGATGCTGACAACGCCGAGACCGCCCTTGATGCGGCCGATGAAGGCATCCGCAAAATCCAGCAGTCGCGAGGATATGCCGCTGCCTCCCATATAATTACCGGCAAGAATGAACATCGGGCTGGCCAGCAGCACAGTACCTGTGCACTGTGCAAAGGTGTACAGCATCATGGACTTCATCGATACTCCTGCTGTCAGTACCAGAAAAGCCAGAGAACCGCCGAAGCAGTAAGGCAGAGGAATGCTTAGCATCAGCAAAAAGATCAGTAATATGATAGATAAGCCTACCGCAACCAGAGAATTCATGCTTCCTCTCCTTTCTTTCCGTGGATCACTTCACTGAAGTGATCGATCAGCTCTATCAGCGTAAAGAATGTCATCAGAACAAATCCGACAAAAAGTGCGCTTTCGGCAAAGAACATCGGCCATCTGAGCAGATCACTGAGCTTCCAGAGCTTGAGTGAATAGCTGAAATACCAGTAGCTCCAGTAGCACAGCCAGACAGCAACCGCCAGTGAAAATACGCTCTTAAAGCACTTGAATATCTGCATGGTGCGTTCCTTTTTAATATAAAGTGTCAGAATACCGCACTCGATATGGTTGCGCTGCTCGGAGGCTACCGATCCACCGATCATATACATCCAGATGATCGGGAATACAAGCATCTCCTCTATACCCATAAGAGGTGCCTTCAGCACATATCTGAGAATGACCTGATACACGACTATAAGCGGTACCAGAATGCAGACCGAAATGCCTACAAATCTCTGGATCTTAATCAAAATCCCGTAGATTGCTTTCCAGACTGGATTTTTGATCTTAGACAAATTATCCATTTCGTCTCCCTTCGTACTTCTTATTATCTATAAAGCCTGTTGACTTTAATTATATTCATACTATTGAGATAATGTAAAGCTGATTTTTATTCAAAATGTAAAAAATAATATTAAATCTCCAATACCGCTGTGCATAATTGACAAAAATTTCTCAATCTTCACCTGCGCTCCTTTTATATTTATTTAATGCTGTTAATAAAAATTAACTATACATATATACTGTGTTAACATGCCGGTTTCCCTTCATGCTTTTTTGTGATCTGCTAAAAGGCGGAGCCGCGAGGAAGGAGCGACTCCGTCATATTAAACCCATTTACCCCATATGTAAATAGGTATTATTATTTTACCAGCTCTCTGATCTCCTCAGGTGTCCTACCTGCGAGTCCGAGCTTCTCCACAGTTCTTCCCTCGGCTTTAAAATCCTTGCCAAGCATTATACTCTCCAGCTCGATGATCATATCGATCGTCGGAACCGGCACACCGAGCATATGACCGAAGGAGGCTGTCGGAACCAGATCGCTGAGGGTATCCTCCTGCATGAATCTGT
>JAQXPY010000175.1 GCA_029100885.1 Clostridiales bacterium
CTGAAAACATTATACAATTCTCTGAAATAAATCTCTAAAGTAGGATCATCCGTTATGTCTACTTCCTTTTTTCCGTTCTTGATTCTTGTTTTGCATCCGTCAACACCGGCTAACAGGTTGTCTGGCATAAGTCCTTCTCCGAAATACCCCAGCCTTCCGCACCTTGCCAGTGTTTTGAACCTGTTCAGCTTATACACATAGGATTCCTTATTATTCTCATTCTTCGACAGATTTGTATAATCAGGAAAGCTCTCTCCGATAAAATCATCATGCTCATCACCTTCCTCACGGAACAGATTATTGATCGCAAATATAATATTATTTGCCTGAACCGCCAGTATCTTATCGATATCCAGAATGTTGTATATCAACTGAATGTGAATATTGTCACTGAATGTCCGCGGTTGGTTTCTCTCATCGACAAAAAATCTTTTTTCCAGCGCACTCTTAAGACGGATCTGATCCATGCCGACAACTGGCTTTACCTGCTCCGCAGCCGTATTGTTCTGTCCGGCATCGTCCTTTGACTCGCTGTCTGTTCCATACATCGAATCGTTTTTAAAGAACAGAGGATTGTCTCTTCTTGCATCAGTAATATGCCTTCCGGAAACGGCAAATGCCTTTCCCGCTTCCTCCTGTGGGCAGGATACGGTGATGTTTTTCCTGATATCGGTTATGTCATTACCCTTGATGCGTTTCTCTCTGCAGGCCTCAGGACCTCTTCCGAAGGATGTGACCAGAAGCTCATCTCTGTCATCTCCAAGATAAAAGGCGGACTTCAAGCCTGCAGCCTTTACACTTGACTTCCTGATCTTCATTTCTTCCTCAGACATGGTCTCTTCTATAGCTGCTATCGCCTCTTTTCTTTTCCTCTCTTCGTTCTCTTTTCTGATTCTTTCCTCCTCTTCCTGTTTTGCCTTCAGTCTTTTGGCTTCATTTGCCTGATGTATCTTCAGAGCATACTGCTTCTCCAGTTCTCTTTTTTGTTTTGGCTTGAGCTTATTATTTTTTGCCATGATTCATCCCCGCTTTCTATGGTTAAGTATAATTATTCACTTGTGATTGATTCTGATATTATATTAACTCTGCATAAGCCGATTATACACTCGGTAAAAGCTACATAATTAATTCTGACAATTGTATAAATTCACTTCTGTGTCGGCATGCCTGCACAAGAAAACACTTTGTTGTTATCCTATAAACAATATTTTGAGATTCCGGATATTCATATTCTGTAACACCGGTTCAGACTTCCGCCGTACACTGCAGGTATGCGCGTATATCCTCTTCTCCCGGCACATATGCCCGCCCTTTTTCACCTCTTGTTTTTCGGGAACTGACCAGAACGCTACGGTGATCAAACAGCTTTATCGTGACCGTACCTGTTCTGATAAGGCTATATGCCATTTCATCTGTCACCTCCAGTTCTTCGAAGCTTTCAAGAATATCATCTATCTCACAAAGTACCCTGTAATATTCAAACGACATTGTCTTCAGATATTTCCATATACAGTAAACGGCGGCAGCCAGCCCCAGAACAGCAACGGCAGTCTCTGTTCCCAGAAGCTTTTCCGGGTATGCGGCTAAAAACAATCTGCCTGCAGTAACTGTCAATGCAATCACTGATATCAGAACGGTATGCGAACATGAATCCAACCTTCTCATATTGCTTTTTACAATATCGTTGATGCATTCGAAGATCGCATCGCAGATCCTTTTTCTGACAATGGCTACATCCGAAATTACAATGCTTGTCTGTTCTGTCATAGATCCCTTCACATACGGCAGGGCTGAACCTGCCCTGCCCGAATCTCCTTTCCCTGTCTGCTGCACCATAAACATGCCTTGCTGCTTTGTTTCTCTATGTCCTTACTATACCCGTTGATATCGAAAAAACTCTCCGTTTTACAGCGAAATGTCTATTTTATAAAGATTCCTGTTCGTTATCCAACGCCTCTGTCACGATTTCAGTATCCTCGTCAACGGTATCTGAGTCCCCGATGACTGTATCGGAGTCCTCAGCGATGTCTGCCGAATTCATCTCATAATCGGCATTTTCTTCCGGCTCTGCCGCATATCCAGTGTCATCTGATTCAATATCATCTGATTCGGTTTCCGGATCTGCGGATGCTTCTTCTGAAGCAGCCGCGGATCTGATACTATAAGCTGTCGCTTCAGGGGTCGCGGTGCCTCCTGCTGAAACAGCGATGTATCCGGTTCCAACATCAACTGATGAATAATTATATTCATTGCCGGTGGTGCTTTCATAACCAAAGGTCACGATTCCTCCGTTTGCGGAGACCTTCTCACGGAGCCAGTCATCATCGATCCAACTGAGATCATTTCCGTAATTTGTCGTTATTACTGCGATCTGATATCCCTCGGAAAACCACCGGTTAAGATAGTCCGCCAATGCATCCGAGCTGCTTTCTGTTATGTTTTCGAAATAATTCGAACCATCGTCAAATCTGTTTCCCGCTCTGAGCAGATTTTTCTCGCTTTCCTCCGTACTGTCTACCCACCCCACATTTTCATGTCCGTCCGATGTATCGGATACATAAGCTCCTAAAGCTGCTCTGCGGACATCATCTGCAGAAATATCAATTATTTCTTCTCCGGTGATCAGATAATACTCATTGGTATTCCAGTTGTAGTCCTCCGAATCACATACCTCCGTTTCATATCTCGGATCATCCAGCGGATTGCGTGTGAGGTAGAATTCACTGTCCGGCACATTGATGGCCTTGTTTCTGACCTTCTTAAAGCCGGGGTATTCAGAAGCAAGAATATTTGATACCTCCTTTGTCAGATCCAGATTATACCAGTGGCCGTCAAGCTTTACCTGATTCCACATATGCGCTGTCCAGTTGTCTCCTGATCCGCGAAGCCCTCCTCCGATACACTTTGCTTCGAGACCCGATGCTTCAGCAAGCTCCCTGAATGCATATGCCAATCCGTCACATACTGCCTCTCCGTCGACCAGGGCTCCGTATGATGAATGAATACCATTGTCTCCCGTATCGCCTGCAGCGTTATAAACCGTGTTTTCTGTCAGATATCTGATGATGGTCATTTCTTTTTCAAAATCAGACATTTCATCATTGATGTTTTCTTCAACAAAGCTGCTGATCACTGCTGACTTTTCGTCCGACGGAGCATCAGGTGCTTCTGTGCCCGGCTCCTCATCGCCCGCATCACCTGTTCCCGGGTTCTCTGTGCCGGGATTCTCTATTCCGGATCCTCCTGTGCCGGAATTACCGCTGCCCGGATTTTCCGAACCATTGTCACCCGCTCCCATGTCCTCATTGCCTGAGTTCTCTGTATCTGACCCGGACGGAGGGTTAGGGTTTGAAGGATCTGTTTCTACGGCAGGCGGTGTTTCCGGTATATCCGGAACAGAAGGAGTGATATCCGAGCCTGAGGATGTGCTTCCGCCGCCTGATGAGCTGCTGCCCGAGGATGAACCACTGCCGCCCGAGGATTCGCCTCCTCCTGAGGATGCCCCGCCTCCGCCGCTTGAAGAACCGCCTCCGCCGCCTGAAGAACCTCCGCCGCCGCTTGAAGAACCGCCTCCGCCGGTTCCCTTTAAGCTAACGCCGATTCCTGATGAAGGAGAATTCTTAGTCTGTACGGCTCCGCTGCTATCTGTCCATGCTCCGTTGCCGTCAACCCTGTATCCGTCCGGCGTGATCGTATTCGCAAGCATTATTCCGTCTGTATTAAAATAGTAGCATTCTGCAACGCCGTCTCCGTTCCCGTCGATCCAGCGCCAGCCGCCGGCAAACCTTGAACCGTCTGCTTCAAGGTAGACCCACGTTCCGTCCGCCTGCTGTTTCCATCCGATTGGCTTTTCTGCCATAGCTCCCGGACCGTTGGACAGTGACTTCACCGGCACAGACCTGACAACACCTCCTTCAGTCCATGCTCCACCGCTGTTTACAATATATCCGTCAGGTGTCACTGTATCTGACAGCATGATGCCGTTTGCATCAAAATAATAGCATTCCGCAATGCCGTCTCCGTTTCCGTCGATCCACTTCCAGCAGCTTCTTGCCAGCTGCCCGTTTTCATCTGTATACATCCATCTGCTGCTTCCGCTCTCTGCATTTATCCAGCCTGCGGCAGAAGCGCTGATCCCCGATACAGTAGTTGCTGTTATAGCTGCCGCAAATGCAGCAGCTCTCATAAGTGCTTTTTTCTTTGATCTCTTCACGGTATATTTCCTCCTCTTTAAGCCGACTTATCTGTAACTGTTTGGTTGTTTTACATTCTTGCTTTTTCTTACGCGATGTACTCCGCCATCGGTTCTCCGTGATCAGGAGCATTGGTCTGCCCATCTTCGACAGGACATTCTTCAGCTTCAGCCGCCCTATACTTCTTTCTGTTTGCCAGATAGATCAACGGCACGCAGATACCCGGCATGAGATATCCAAGATACAGGAAGAACAATCCTCCTCCCACATAAGACCCGGCAACTATTACTATACGGATCAGAAATCCCAGACCTATAAAGATCGCTGCCATGGCACTCATAAAGTCTGCCACAAATTGTGCGATTCCTGCACATACAAGCACCCCGCCTTTCATGATCCGGAATCCGTCGCAGATACAGTAAAGTCCGGCTGTAGGTATTGCTGTTATGAGCATCAGCATATAATCCCCTATAAGAGCTATCCTGAAGTTCAGCACATTTAACACGGCTGCCACACCAAAAACGATCCATCTGAACATCCTGTCTTCAAAAAAGTGTTTTCTGAACTCTGTCATCTTTTTTCTCCTTGATAATGATCAACTGTTGTAACCCTTCATTTGCAAACCGTCTTATCCTGTTCTGATGGTTCCGCATAATATATCCATGCAGAACCATCCTTACCGCATCATCAGATTTACCTCTTTGCTTACTCCTGTCCGACACCGTCACATTCCTGTGCCGCACCTGCTGATGCACCGGTCTGTTCCTCGGCCGGTATCTCTTCTGATGTCTCAGTCGATGCCTCAACCGTGTCATTTGCTGATGTTCCGGCTGTCACCCTCCTGCCGCAGCATGAACAGAACAAATCATCCTCATCCAGCCTTGCTCCGCAGTGTGAACACCTTCTGAAATCAGGGTTGATCCTTGATGCTGCCTTTGATGCGACATTTGATACCGCCTTTGACACATCCGATATCGCACTGCCGAAGACTCTTCCTGCCTGCTCAGCCTTTTCTGCCATGCCTGACATATCAGACAGCTTCATGCTCTTCTGAAGCATAGTCACAACACTCAGTGCGATCAGTGCTATGACCGTCACGATCATAACCTTATACCCGGCTGTAGTCCCAACCTTTAAGCTTGCCGAAGCCAGAATATAATTTTCACTCGCCTCCGCCTGAATAATACTTTGGTTTACCAGCATGAGCAGACCTCCGAACGCCAGTTCCCCGGCAATTGCTCCGACGGCGAATTTTTCCGACTTTGCACTCATTCTGAACATCACCAGTGTTATTACGGTCAGGATCAGGAAGCACAAGGCTGCCGGAGCAGGATCAGTTCGCGTTGCATATCCCATGACTTCGATCTCCTTGCCCCTAAACACATCAAACAGGCTGAATTTAATCTGCTCTGAAGCCGAGGTTCCGAACAACATTGCCTTGATACGCATTTCAAATACAGGCACAAAGAAGAGCAGGAGCTGAATAAAACATAAGATCTGACCTGCCGATGTTGTTATTTTCTTAATCTCTGAATGATTCTTCATTATATTTCCCCCTTCAAAATTCTATTTCAAACTTGTTTTATCGTTTCATATGTTCATTCTATTCCGTGCCTTTGAAAAAACTCTCCGTTTTGACCTGTACTGAATCCAAAATTATTAATTTTAAAAAAAATTTTTAGACTGGTCCTGGGTTTGTCTGCGTCCAGGCGCTTTCCTCAATAAAAAACCTCCGATAGTCAGTCTCATAGATATGCAGCCCTTTCACTGATTTGGTTCGGCAAAAGGGAACATATCTTATCACTGACGACCGGAGGTCTTTCTCTTTATTTCATTTTTTGTCTGCTGCTATTCCGATTCTCAACTCCTGTTTATAATTTTTGTCTGCTGCTATCCCAATTCTCAACTCCTATTCGTAATACAATGTTCCTTCTCCTGTTTGCGGATCAAACTCGATTCTTACCGCGTCGGTTTTAGGATATCTTGTCACTCCGAGCTCTATTCCGGCATTCTTTGCATCATTGATGTAATGAAGGGTCACAAGAGTCTGTCCGTCATCTTCCAGTCTGTATACATAGGACAGATTTCCGTCAACATCACGCCACTCGTTATTGCTGTATTTATCAATATAAATGTAGTGATCAGAATCACCTCTTACGGAATGAGTTTCAAGCCCCAGCTTGCCGTCCGCAGTAATACAAACGTTATACCATGCACGACAGCTCCCATTGCGATCCATTGCGTACTTTCCAAGATATCCTGCTTCGATATTTTCGGAAATTCGCTCTGTATCGGTCACAGATACACCTGAACTGCCTCCGCCATTCTCGGAGAACTCAACTGTACCGTGTGACCCCGTCTCATATCCTCCGCTTACGCCGACATTCACATTTGTAATATCACCGGCTCCTGTTAAAGGATAGTTCTTAGTCTGTACTGCTCCGCTGCTGTCTGTCCATGCTCCGTTCTCATTGACCGTATATCCGTCCGGTGTGACCGTATTCGCAAGCATTATCCCGTTGGCATCAAAGCAGTAACACTCCGCTGTACCATCGCCGTTTCCGTCTATCCAGCGCCAGCAGTCTTTCAGTTGCTGTCCGTTTTCATCTATATATATCCACCTGCTGCCTCCGCTCTCAGTATTTATCCATCCTGCTGCATATGCACTGATTCCGGATAACGCAGTTGCTGTAATGGCTGCTGTAATAGCAGCGGTTTTCATGATTCCTTTTCTCTTTGATCTCTTCATGGTGCATTTTCTCCTCATTATTATGTCATTCTATTTCTCACATTCCTTTTCATTACTCTCTTTTTCATTCTCCTTCTGATCCGCTGTCTTCCTGATACGATTATAGAGATCATCATTTATCACCAAAGCTCTGCTCATATGGAGCAGCCGGTCGTTATTCTTTTTAAGACAAAACAGCGTATAATACCGTCCAAAGGAATCCATGTTCTGTTCGATATCGGTAAACATTTTATCCCAGTACCTGTCACACATCGTGATCCCATCATAGTCGTTCTGAGAGGCAAGCCAGAGTAAGCAGTGTTTTGCTCCCTTTCTGCAAAGCTCTGCATAGAAATCATCATTTTTCCAGCTGTCCATTTTCTTCATCGCGACCGCTAATGTCTGCTCCAGCTCCGGATCTATAGTATATCCCTCCTCATACCAGATCAGATCCTCATAATCACAGATATCATACTTTT
>JAQXPY010000176.1 GCA_029100885.1 Clostridiales bacterium
CACCTCCGGTGAAGTATAGCATATGCAAATCTTCGGCTGTTACAAATACGTTGTCATTTCTGTTTTTCAAGCGTTTGGTCAATTTTACATTTTTTGACGCAGCGCTATGTTGTACATATTACGTCAAAGGTCTTAAATAAAGGCTCATCCTGAGAAGTATAAGCGATAATCTTCCTTTAAAGAGGTCGATGCGATGTTGAACCGTCTATCGGGACTAAACCCGGGCGTATTTTCTTTTTTGCGAACGTCTTTATTCTACTGTGACGCTCTTGGCAAGGTTCCTCGGCTTGTCCACATCCAGACCTCTGGAGACAGATACATAGTATCCCAGCAGCTGGAGCGGAATTACTGCAAGAGAAGCTGTAAAGTGTGGATCGATCTTCGGAATATAGGTAACGAAGTCGGCTGTATCCTCACTCTCGTAATGGCCGTAGGTGGTGAGTGCCATCAGGTAGGCACCGCGGCTCTTGCACTCGACCATATTGGAAACAGTTTTTTCATAGAGTGCATTCTGAGTCAGAACGCCGATAACCAGAGTTCCGTCCTCAATAAGAGAGATCGTGCCGTGCTTCAGCTCTCCTGCGGCATAGGCTTCACTGTGAATGTATGAGATCTCCTTCATTTTCAGGCTTCCCTCAAGGGATACGGCATAGTCGATGCCTCTGCCGATAAAGAAGATGTCATGCACGTTTGCAAACTTTGCCGCAAACCACTGCAGTCTCTCCTTATCATCCATGATGCGCTGTATCTTTTCCGGCAGTGTCATGAGCTCATCTATATAATGACTGCATGCTTCATCGGAAATGAGCCCTCTTACCATACCGAATCGAATAGCCAGCGTATACATGGCGATAAGCTGTGCGGAATAAGCCTTTGTCGTTGCCACTGCTATCTCGGGACCGGCGAGAGTATAGAACACATGATCGGCTTCGCGCGCGATAGACGAACCTACAACATTTACAACAGCAAGAGTTTTGACACCGAGCTTCTTTGCCTCTCTGAGAGCCGCAAGACTGTCTGCAGTCTCTCCGCTCTGGCTGATGACTATGACCAGACTGTTCCTGTCAAGGATCGGGCTGCGGTATCTGAACTCCGAAGCAAGCTCCACCCTTACCGGGATACGTGCCATATCCTCGATGACATACTGGGAAACCATGCCGACATGCCATGCGGAGCCGCAGGCAACGATATGAATACCGGAGATCTCAGCAATATCCTCATCGGAGAGACCAACATTGCCAAGGTCAACGGTTCCGTTATGGATCACCGAGTTGAGGGTGTCCTGAACCACCTTAGGCTGTTCATGGATCTCCTTCATCATGAAATGCTCAAAGCCGCCCTTTTCGGCAGCCTCGGCAGAATATGTGATCTCAACAGGCTCCTTTTCAACCTCGTCGCCGTCAAGATTATAAAATACAGCCTTGCCTGGTGTGAGCCTTGCCATCTCCAGATTGTTGATGTAATAAACGCTTCTGGTGTATTTAAGAATGGCAGGAACATCTGACGCTACATAGGTCTGTCCGCCGGAGATACCGATGATCATAGGACTTTCATTTCTTGCCACCCATATCTCGCCTGGATAGTCCTTAAACATGAGCTCAAGCGCATATGAACCGCGCATGCGGACCATTGCTTTAGCTATGGCGTCAACAGGACCGATCTTGTATTTTTTATAGTAATAATCTACGAGCTTGACAGCTACCTCCGTATCGGTCTGACTGTAAAAGCGATAGCCGTGCTTGAAAAGCTTGTCCTTAAGCTCCTGATAATTCTCTATAATTCCGTTGTGTACTCCGACCACCTCGGACTCAACAGGTCCGGAGCCTGAGCCCGTGCAGTTTCCGGAGACATGCGGATGGGCGTTGGTCTGGGACGGAACTCCGTGAGTAGCCCACCTGGTGTGACCGATACCGCAGGTGCCCGGCAGAGCATGACCTCCGTCGGTTTTTTCATAAAGATTCTTTAGCTTTCCTGTACACTTGATGACCTCTGCAAGGGAATCACCGTTGCGAACGGCAACCCCGGCAGAATCATAGCCTCTGTATTCCAGCTTGCTCAGACTGTCCAGCAGTATAGGAGCAGCCTGCTCTGTGCCGGTAAATCCAACTATTCCGCACATATATAATACTTCCTTCCAAAGACTTGCTTTCTGTTGATTTCAGGCGTCTGAAGATAAAACCGTAAATAAATCGTTCAAATTAGTCTGTATCATGCCGATCCGTGCGACTTAAGATAAAGCAGCTTCATTTTTCGGATTCAGGTATTATAGCATACGTATTAGGCAATTGGCATAATTAAAAGGTCTTCTTTTTATAAAAATGCAGAAAACAGGATAAAATGCACCTGTATGCTTTTGTCTGTAAAAAACAAAAAGTTCTTCACTTATAAAAATGCAGAAACAGGAAGGAAATAATGGTATTATACTTAAAAGGCTTGTAACTATTCAGCACCCGTCATGATCTCAGGCGGAAAAATATGCTTGCATATTTTTCCGGATGAGATCGTGACGAGTCTGAGGAGCAGACGGCAAACATATGAGCAAGTAATGAGCCGAAGGCGAATGGATTGCGAATATTCTTTGACGGGTGCTGAATAGTTACAAAGGCTTTATAACCGGTCTGCAAAGGAAAGGATCGGCAGGAGAAAGGAAAGGGGAGAGCTATGCTGGAAAGATTCTTCAGACTCAGTGATAATCATACTGATGTCAGAACAGAAGTAAGAGGCGGAATCGTTACTTTCATGACCATGGCTTATATACTGGCGGTAAATCCGAGTGTGCTCTCTTCAACGGGAATGAACCCGGATGCCGTACTTATCGCTACTGCGGTATCCTCATTTGCAGCCTGCCTGATCATGGGGCTTGTGTCAAACTATCCGATGGCTCTGGCTCCCGCCATGGGACTCAATGCTTACATGGCTTATACGGTATGCGGCAGTATGGGCTTCAGCTGGCAGGCTGCGCTGTTTGCGGTATTTCTGGAGGGAATCATTTTTATAATACTGTCCCTTACAAATGTCCGGGAGATGATGTTCAATGCCATTCCGCTGAGCCTCAAGAAAGGCATATCCGCAGGCATAGGGCTGTTTATTGCATTTATCGGACTTCAGAATGCTGGAATAGTGCAGGACAACACATCCACCCTTGTTGCTATTGTGGACTTCAGCGCTTCCATACATTCTACCGGAATATGCGCGGCACTTGCAATAATCGGAGTAGCGGTGATCGCGGTACTCAGCAGCAAAAACGTTAAGGGAGCTATTCTGATAGGTATTCTGACCACATGGGGACTGGGTATACTGTGTCAGATGACAGGAGTCTATCTCATAGACGCGGAAAACGGCTTCGGCTCCCTGATCCCGGAGCTTCGCACTGTAAATATCGGGGCAATCAGGGAAACCTTCGGAGCCTGCTTCAGAATCGGAAGAAATATCAGCATTCCGGATCTGATAGCTATAATGTGCGCGTTTCTGTTTGTGGATCTGTTTGATACACTGGGAACACTGATCGCTGTTGCCGGAAAAGCCGGACTTCTTGATAAAGAGGGAAGGCTGCCTAATATCAAAAAAGCGCTGTTTGCCGATGCTATCGGCACTACTGTGGGCGCTGTTATGGGAACCTCCACGGTATCGACCTATGTGGAGAGCTCTTCGGGAGTTTCTGAGGGAGCGAGAACAGGACTCGCCTCGGTTGTAACGGGAATCATGTTTCTGCTGTCTGTTTTTCTGGCTCCGCTTTTTGTCGCGGTTCCGGGCTTCGCAACAGCACCGGCGCTTATTTATGTGGGCTTTCTCATGATCGGAACGGTGAAGGACCTTGATTTTGATGATCTGGCAGACAGTATCCCCGCATATCTGACGATCATTTTCATGCCGCTCACCTACAGCATCTCGGACGGAATAGCAGCGGGAGTGATATTCTATACGATCCTGAATATGATGTCGGGAAAAAGGGAAAGAGTCTCCCCTATGCTGTGTGTGCTTACGGTTTTGTTTATTTTGAAGTTCGCGCTGATGTGACAGGAAAAGCAGTTGACATCAGAAAAACACGATGATATCATCACTTTAAAACGTTAAATCATTAAATAAAAACGGGCTGATGTGATGCATCCGCTCGTTTATTCATTGGAGCAGCATAAGAAGCGGATGCATATTAAGGAATGTATACCGGTGAGAGAAAACGAAACGCAGCCGGCTGCAGCAGCCGACCGGGAGCGCGTAGATTGCCGCAGACGCGCAGAACGAAGCAGACGTTAAGAGGAGATTTGGAATGATAGTAGTATTAAGACCCGATACAAGCAGGGAGCAGAGAGATCAGCTTATAGGATGGCTCAAGGCACAGAACGTTGATGTCCATATTTCGGAAGGAAAGGTATATACGGTCCTCGGACTCGTCGGAAATACCGGAAATATCGACGAGGAGCTGGTTGAAAGCCTCAGCATCGTAGATTCGGTCAAGCATGTTTCGGAACCGTTTAAGAAAAGCAACAGGAAGTTTCACCCTGAAAATACAGTTGTCAGAGTCGGAAATGCGGTATTCGGTGACGGCGCCTGCACTCTTATAGCGGGACCGTGCGCTCCTGGCAATCCGGATGAGATGACAGCTCTGGCAAAGAAGCTTAAGAAAGCCGGAGCTGCGGTATTTAAAGCAGATATGTTTGCCCATACCATGTCCCCTTATGACAGCGGGAACAGATTAGGCAGCTGCGTCGAGGTCTTGTCGGAGGTAAAAAAAGCGACCGGGCTTGCGATTGCCGCCGAGGTAATGGATGCCGCACAGATAGAGAGAGCGGACTGTGCGGACATCCTGATGGTCGGCAGAAGAAACATGGGTAATTTAGAATTGCTCAGAGAGCTCGGAAGATCAGACAGACCGGTCATACTCAGAAGAGACAGGTCAGCCGAGCTTAAGGAGCTGCTGATGAGCGCGGAGTATATCATGGCAGGAGGAAATGAAAATGTCATCCTCTGCGAGAGCGGTATCAGAACCTTCGAATCCTACACGAGAAACACCATGGATATGTCGGCGCTGCCTCTGCTGCATGAGCTGTCTCACCTTCCTGTGATAGCCGAACCGTGCAGAGCAACAGGCTTATCCAGACTGACATATTCCATGTCAATGGCGGCAGCAGCCTGCGGAGCAGACGGAATCATGCTGGATGTCTGCGAGGATCCGATGAAGGCTCCTTATGACGGCGGACAGATGATAACCACAGAGCAGTTTGAAAAAACAGCTTTCGGGATCAGAAGCATCAGAGAGGTAATGAGATGATACTGGGGGTTGCCGGACTCGGACTCATAGGAGGCTCCTTTGCGAGGGCATACAAGGAAGCGGGACATACTGTATATGCACATGATACCGACAGCACCATACTCGGGTATGCGATGCTGAACGGTACTGTTGACAAGGCACTGACCTTTGATAACATAAAGGAGTGCGATCTGCTGCTGATATGCACATATATCAAGGCGGCAGCTGAGTATTTTCAGGAGGCAGCGCCGCATATTGACAGACATACGGTGGTGATAGACTGTCTCGGAGTGAAAAAGAACATCTGCAGACTGGGCTTTGCTCTGGCCGAGAAATACGGCTTTACCTATGTGGGCGGACATCCGATGGCAGGTACCCAGTATTCGGGCTTTAAGCATTCGAGAGCAAATCTTTTTCATAATGCTCCGATGGTACTGGTTCCGCCGAAATATGATGATATAGAGTTTCTGGACGGAATCAAGAAGCTGCTCGAGCCTGCGGGCTTCGGAAAGCTGTCTGTGACCACAGCTGAGGAGCACGACAGGATGATAGGCTTTACATCGCAGATGGCGCATATCGTATCGAATGCATATATCAAGAGTCCGACTGCCGGAAGTCATAAGGGCTTTTCCGCAGGCAGCTATAAGGACCTTACCAGAGTCGCAAGGCTCAATCCTAAGATGTGGGCAGAGCTCTTTATGGACAATAAGGAGTATGTGCTTCAGGAACTGGACTGGATGATAGGCTATCTGGATGAGTATCGTCAGGCGATACTGGCAGATGACGAAGAGGAGCTGACGAGGATACTTAAGGAAGGCAGCGACAGAAAGATAAGCATTGACGGCTGAGCCTTCAAAATTATTAATAATACACATAACTGTTCAGTACAGTTAATAATACACCATACTTCAAGAGGATATAAATGAGAGAAACAGATATAAACACCTCGCATCCCTATAAGGTGCTGATAGAAAGAGGCATTTTAGGAAGCTGCGGGCAGCTGATAAGGAAATACTGCAAGGCAGCGGAAAAGGCGGAAACGGCTGTGATCATCACAGACGATAATGTTGCTGCGCTTTATGGCGGCCGCGCGGCGGCTTCTCTGGAGGAGGAGGGCTTCAGGACACTTGTTTACACCGTTCCGAACGGAGAAGCATCCAAGAACATTTCTGTCTATGGAGAGATTCTTGAATATATGGCCCGGGAGCATGTAACAAGAAGCGATATGATCGTGGATCTCGGGGGAGGCATGACAGGCGATATGGCAGGCTTTGCCGCAGCCACATTTTTAAGGGGAATTCCTTTTGTTCAGATACCGACGACTCTGCTGGCACAGGTGGACTCTTCGGTTGGCGGCAAGACAGGTATCGATCTGAAGGCCGGAAAGAATCTTGCCGGAGCCTTCTGTCAGCCGGAGCTGGTAATATGCGATCCCGATACGCTGGATACCCTCTCCGACAGGGTATTTGCCGAGGGCTGTGCAGAGGTCGTAAAATACGGTGTACTGGGTGATGAAAAGCTGTTTTCCCATCTGGAACAGACCGTGAAGGACTTTGACAGGGAATACACTATCTCCAGATGTATAGAGATGAAGAGAGATATCGTAACGGTGGATGAATTTGATACCGGGCTTAGACAGCTGCTGAATCTGGGACACACTCTCGGACATGCGGCGGAGCTGCTCAGTGATTTTTCTCTGTATCACGGAGAAGCTGTATCCATCGGAATGACTGTGGTCTCAAGGGCTGCCGCCAGGGCGGGAATCTGCTCTGAGGAATGTGCCGCAAGAACGGAAGCTCTGCTGAAGCGGTTCGGTCTTCCGACAGAATGCAGCTTTTCTCCAAAGGAGCTATTTGAGGTAATGAGGTCGGACAAGAAACGAAAGGGCAGCAGTATTTCACTGGTCATTCCGAAGAGCATAGGAGAGTGCGAGATCAGAAAAATGAGTCTTTCGGAAATGCAGATATTTATGGAAGCGGGGCTTGAAGAACTGCCGGAGGATAACGGAGACGTGGGAACAGCTGTCCGGGCAGAAGATATCGGAACCGGGGATTTGGGAGCAAAAGCATGAGGGTAACAATAGAGCCGTCTCAGCCGGGCGGCAGTATCAAGGCAATAGCATCAAAATCACAGGCGCACAGAATGCTGATCTGCGCGGCGTTTGCTGACAGACCCACAGATATCGTTTGCAGGGAGCTCTCTCAGGATATTGAAGCCACAGCGGAATGCCTGAGGGCTATGGGCAGCGGCATTTCCTATGACAAGGAAAAGGGTCTGTTCAGGGTCGTCCCTGTGAATTGTGAACCGGATCGTAAATCCGGCTCTGCCGGAGAAGGACTCCGGAACAGAACGCAGATTGATGTGGGAGAGAGCGGCTCCACTCTGAGGTTTCTGCTTCCGGTGGTATGTGCGCTGGCGATCGATACCCATATTGTGATGCACGGCAGGCTTCCCCAGAGACCGCTTTCGCCTCTGTGGGAAGAGCTGGAGAGGCACGGCGCGGTGCTTTCAAGAAATGCCGACGGCAGCGTGGATACATCGGGTGCATTGAAGGGGACGGAGTTTTCTGTTGCGGCGGATGTTTCGTCCCAGTTTATCAGCGGACTGCTTTTTGCCCTGCCGATAATGGCTCGTAAATACGATATAATAGAGGAAATGAGTATCAGACTCACCGGAAAGACAGAATCTGAAAATTATATTCTGATGACGATAGATGCTTTAAAGCGCTTCGGAGTAGATATAAGAAGGGAAGCAGACAGGCTGATCATGAGAGCGGGATCACGGTACAGCTCGCCCGGAACAGCCGAGGTCGAGGGCGACTGGTCCAACGGGGCCTTCTGGCTCTGTGCTGCGGCAATGAGCCGCAGGGAGCTCAATGTCAGCGGGCTGGATGCGGCCTCCTCCCAGGGAGACAGGGCGGTCACGGAGCTGATCAGGCAGATCATAGCGGCAGATAGTGAGAAAACAGTAATAGATGCCGGAAATGTTCCTGACCTTGTGCCTGTTCTGTCGGTGCTGGCAGCGTCTGTCAAAAAGGAAACGGTATTTATTCATGCGGAACGTCTCCGGATAAAGGAGAGCGACAGGATCAAGAGCACTGTAGAGCTCATCAGGGGACTGGGAGGCGATGCCGGGGAGACGGAGGACGGTCTCAGGGTGAACGGAAGCGGAAGGCTGAAGGGCGGAACGGTCGACAGCTGCAACGATCACAGAATAGCAATGAGCGCTGCTGTGGCGTCGATCATCTGTGAGGAGGCTGTTACAGTCACTAATGCTCAGGCGGTCAGAAAATCCTATCCGGTTTTCTGGAAGGATCTTGAGAGCCTCGGAGTACGGGTCGATATATCTGATCCGTCGGTACAGGAGGAACCCGGAGCACGAGCTGTTGCATCTGTTACGGCGGCTAAGTGATATTTTGGAATAAACAGAAAAAAATACAGGGAGGAAACAGGCCGTATGGCAAACTCCGTAGGAAATATATATAAATTTACTGTCTGGGGACAGTCGCATGCTCCGCAGATCGGAGTAACGATAGAGGGGCTTCCGGCAGGAACCTACATAGATCAGGAAAGGCTGCAGAGCTTTCTGGACAGAAGAAGACCGGGGCAGAACAAGTATTCTACAACGAGAAAGGAATCTGATACGGCGGTGTTTGCTGCCGGACTGAACGATGCCTCAGTGACGGTGGGAGCGCCTGTCACGGCGTATATCGTCAATTCAAATACAAGATCCTCGGATTACGAGGAGCTGAAATATGTACCGCGTCCCGGTCATGCGGATTATCCTGCAATGGCAAGATTCGGTGAAGCCAGAGATTTTGCAGGAGGAGGACAGTTTTCGGGAAGACTTACCGCTCCGATATGTATAGCCGGGGGGATCGCGCTCCAGATTCTGGAAAAGAGAGGGATCACCGTTACGGCAAGGCCTGTAATGATAGGCGGAGAGACCGAAGAGAAAAAAATGCTTGAAGCGATAGAGAAGGCCAGATCCGAATGCGATTCCGTAGGCGGGATAGTTGAGTGCGTGATAGAGGGAATGCCTGCCGGGGTGGGAGAGCCGATGTTTGACGGCATAGAAAACCGTATTGCCCAGCTTGTATTCGGGATCCCTGCCGTAAAGGGCATAGAATTCGGAAACGGTTTTAGATGCGCGGCATTGCGCGGAAGCGAAAATAATGACCCGTTCGTGATTTCCGACGGAAGAGTGAGCACTCTTTCCAATAATCACGGGGGCATTCTCGGAGGAATGACCTCTTCAATGCCGATAGTATTCAGAGCGGCCTTTAAGCCGACGCCGTCCATTGCCTCAGAGCAGCGGAGCGTGAACATAAAAACAGGAGAAAACGTGAGTCTGAGGATAAGAGGACGACATGATCCATGCATAGTGCTGAGAGCCGTTCCCGTGGTGGAGGCAGCCGCAGCCGCGGCATTGCTGGATGAGCTGTATATGTGCGGGAACTGCAGACTCTGAAAATGAGGAATAAACAAAATGGAACTTGATGAACTTAGAATAAAGATAGATGAGATAGACAAAAGACTTGTGGAGGATGTCAGGGAAAGAATGAAGGTATCGGCCGAGATAGGCAGATACAAGAGAGAACAGGGAATTCCCGTATTTGATCCTAAGCGTGAAAGAGAGGTGCTTCAGAAGATCGTGGATCTGGCGGGAGACCCGGAGCTCAGCTCGTACTACAGAGTATTGTATTCCCTGCTGTTTGAGCTTAGCAGATCCTACCAGAACAGACTGATCAATGATAATGATGAGGAACTCAGGGAGATCCAGCATGCCATTGAAAATACACCGAAAATGTTCCCAAAGACTGCGAGAGTCGCATGCCAGGGAGTGGAAGGGGCGTATTCGACGATAGCCTGCGAGAAGCTCTTCAAATCGCCTAATATCATGTATCTGGGAAATTTTGAGGGAGTGTTCAGCTCGGTGGAAAACGGGCTCTGTGATTACGGCATTCTCCCTATAGAGAACAGTACTGCGGGCTCGGTAAAAAAGGTATACGATCTGATGCTGTCACATAAGTTCCGTATAGTCCGCAGTACGAGGATCAAGGTCAATCACTGCCTTATTGCCAGGCAGGGAACGGAAATAAAGCATATCAGAGAGATTTTTTCTCATGAACAGGCCATCAACCAGTGCAGAGAATTTCTTAAGGAGCTGGGCTCGAATGTGAAGATAACAGAGGTGGAAAATACTGCTGTTGCGGCATCCATGGTGGCGCAGTCCGGAAGAGACGATGTGGCTGCGATATCCTCATACAGATGTGCCGAGCTCTACGGACTCAAATGTCTTGAAGCAAATATTCAGGATAACGGCAACAATCATACAAGGTTCATCTGCATTTCCAAAAACACCGAGGTCTATCCGGGAGCGAACAAGACCTCGATCATGATGGTGCTCAATCACAGACCGGGAGCTCTGTACAAGATGCTGGCGAGATTCTATGCTCTCGATATAAACGTTGTCAAGCTGGAGAGCCGTCCGATGCCGGACAGAGACTTTGAGTTCATGTTCTATTTCGATATAGAGACCTCGGTTTATTCCGAAGAGTTTGCGCAGCTGATAAAGGAGCTGAGTGACGGAGCCGAGGAGTTTTACTATCTCGGAAGCTATAACGAGGTGATCTGAGTATGGAAGGAAGATTCGGTCTGCTTGGTGAAAAGCTGGGACACAGCTATTCGCCTCGGATACATTCAGAGCTTGCGGGATATGAATACAGGCTGTATGAGGTCGAGAGGGACAAAGTAGCGGCATTTCTTGAGACAACGGAGCTGTCAGGCATGAATGTGACGATCCCGTATAAAAAGACGGTGATGGAGGCATGTGTATTTCTGTCCGATACGGCACGCAAGATGGGCTGCGTAAACACTCTTGTGAAAAGAGCCGATGGCTGGCACGGATACAATACGGACTACTTCGGCTTCTGCAGTCTGGTCAGTGTAAGCGGCATTGAACCAAGGGGAAAAAAGGTTCTGGTACTCGGAAGCGGAGGTGCTTCAAATACAGTGTGCAGAGCCCTGGAGGACCTCGGAGCCTCAGAGGTGATCGTAATTTCCAGAAGCGGTGAGAATAATTATGACAATATAGACAGACACCGGGATGCCGGGATGATCGTGAACACCACACCCGTCGGAATGTATCCGTCAAACGGAAAAAGTCCTGTGGAGCTGAAGGCGTTTCCGATGCTGGAGGGTGTCCTTGATGTGATCTACAATCCGGCAAGGACGGCACTGCTGCTCGAGGCGGAGGAGCTTGGAATAAAGAATGCCGGGGGTCTGTATATGCTGACAGCCCAGGCAAAGAAAAGCTCGGAGCTGTTTACGGGAAAAGCTATAAATGATGATGTGATCGCTGAAATAACGGACAGGCTGGACAAAGAAAGTGAAAATATCGTTCTTATCGGCATGCCGGGCTCCGGAAAGAGCAGTATCGGCAGAGAGACGGCAAAGCTTCTTGGAAGACCCTTTGCCGATGCCGATGAGGAAATAGTAAAGGCTGCCGGAAAGCCGATTCCGGAGATATTTGAAGAAGGCGGAGAAGAAAGCTTCAGGAGAATCGAGACAGAGGTCCTGAAGGAACTGGGAAAGCGCTCCGGAACCGTGATAGCGACCGGAGGCGGCTGTGTTACCAGAAGGGAAAACTATCCTCTGCTTCACCAGAACGGAAGGATATTCTGGATAAGGAGAGCACTGGACAGACTGCCTGTTGACGGACGTCCTGTATCCATGAGCAACTCTCTTGAGAAGCTGTATGAACAGAGAAAAGCCGCATATGAATCATTTTCCGACTATGTCGTTGAAAATGACAGTCATGTGCGGGCAGCAGCAAAAAAAATAGTCAGAATACTGGAGGACGACTGATGTCAAGGCAGACCTGGAAGCCGGGAAACATGATATACCCTGTGCCTGCAGTGCTGGTAAGCGTCGGGGACAGCAAGGGAAGGACAAACATATTCACTGTGGCATGGACAGGGAATATCTGCACTAATCCGCCGATGGTGTATATCTCGGTCAGACCGGAGAGATATTCCTATGGGTTTATTGAGGACAGCGGAGAATTTGTGATCAACCTTACAACAAAGGAGCTGGCGTTTGCCGCGGATCTTTGCGGGGTGAGATCGGGACGGGACATCGATAAATGGAAGAAATGCAGGCTCACGCCTCTCAAGGCAGAAAAGCTTCAGTATGCTCCTCTTATTGCCGAAAGCCCTGTCTGCATCGAATGCCGTGTGAAGGACAGGCTGAAGCTTGGAAGTCACGACATGTTTATTGCGGAGGTTCTTTCTGTAAATGTTGACGATTCGGTCATGGATGAGACGGGAAGGGCGGATCTTGCGGCAGCCGGGCTTATCGCATACTCCCATGGAGAATATACTGCTTTAGGGGAAGTGCTTGGGAGCTTCGGATACTCAGTGAGGAAGAAGGGAAAACGCTGATTACTGAATTACCTGATGACGTTCCCGAAGGCTGTGTTTGCTGTCAGTACGGGGAACAGGTACTGAACAGCTGCCGCAGACAATAAAAAATGAAAGGATCTGACATAATGTTTGACAATATATCAGCAATGATGAAAATACGAAGCGCATGGGCTAAGTTTGCCTCAAATCACCCGAAATTTGCGGCATTTCTGAATGAAGTCGGAAGAAGCGGGGCTCCGGAGGGTACTATACTTGAGATACATATGGAGTATCCGGACGGCAGAAGGATCAGCTCCAATATGCGCATAACCGCGTCTGATATCGAACTGATCGAAGAACTGAAGCAGCTTGGGCGAAAATAAGCTGAAGCTGTGACTGTGAGCACGGAGTTTTATGATATGACATAGAATCTATGTTATAATTTTCACAAAATTTTCCGCAAATTTTATCGAGTTTTTGTCATTTTTTCAGTTTATACTTTATATAATCTTCAAGAAATGGTAAAATATGTGTAATAATCTATCAAAACTCCTGTAAGAGCTATCAGGAATCCGAGACAGATTTATATTATTACATCCGGCGATGCCGGATATGTTTGTGTGAGGGTTGTGAAAATGATAAAGATTCTGATTATAGCGGACGATTTTACCGGTGCACTTGATACCGGAGTAAAGTTTGCTGAGGCAGGTGCGAAAACCAAGGTAATGACGAAATGGGATGAGAGCTTTGTGAATGATCCATCCGAGGTTCTGGTTTTATGCGTTCCTACCCGACACGACAATCCTCTTGATGCATACAGGAGAGTCCGCAAGGTCGTTGAAATCGCAGACGGCAAGGTGGGCTGCATTTTCAAGAAGACAGATTCGGCTTTGAGAGGCAATATCGGTGCAGAGCTTACTGCGGTTGTCGAGGGTTCAAAGGCCAACAATCTTTATTTCATACCGGCGCTTCCTTCGATGAACAGATTCACACAGGGCGGCGTTCATTATATCGACGGAGTCGTTGTAAGAGACAGTGTATTCGGACGCGATCCTTTCGAGCCGGTAACAGAGAGCTATATCCCTGAGCTTATGCGTAAGCAGTGCTCCACCAGGATCAAGTCGATCTGGGCAGAGGATGCCATAAGAGAAACTCCGCATTGTGATAAAAATGCGATCCTGGTATATGACTGTGAATCTGCGGCAGATATGGAAGCAGAGGTGGCTACGCTGTGCAGAGACGGAGTGCCTCCGCTTCTGGCGGGCTGCTCGGGTCTGGCACAGGTGCTCTCATCATATCTCGGTCTCGAAAAGAATATCGAAGCGCCTAAGAAGGCTGGCACTCTTGTGGTAGTCTGCGGCAGCGTTAATCCGATATCCTCCAAGCAGATGAAATACGCTGAGGAAAACGGCTTCAGCCGTATCCACCTTACAGGAGCCCAGCTTCTGGATGATGAGACTAAGTTCGGACCTATGGCTCAGGGTCTTGTTATGATAAGCGAAGCAGGAAACGGTCTTGTTATTGATACTCTTAACGCGAAAAAGGGTCTGCTGGAGGATATGAGTGACGAGGAGAGAGAGGAGCTCAGGTCAAGAATATCCGGAAGAGCGGGAATGCTTATCAGGGATATGTGCGATGCGGGACTGGATTCGAGACTGATGATTGTCGGCGGTGATACGCTGCTGGCTTTTGCAAATGCCATAAACTGCAATGAGTATTATCCTATCTGCGAGGTGGAGCCGGGAGTAGTTCTGTTTACGGTAAGTTACAACGGAAAGGATTATGAGATCATATCCAAGTCAGGCGGCTTCGGTGATGAGGATCTGCTGGTGAAGATCGTTAACGGAGATGTATGAGATTACACTTAGGAAGGGGTACATAATATGAGTACATTACCTATTTTAGGAATAACAATGGGAGATCCGTTCGGAAACGGACCTGAGATCTCTGTCAAGGCGCTGATGGATCCGGAGCTCAGCAAGCGCTGCCGTCCTCTTATCGTTGGTGATTATACCAGCATGGACTATGCGGCGAAGGTTGCGGCAAAGGTCTCCGGTCTTGACGTTAAGCTCAACCCGATCAAGTCGGTCTCCGAGGCGAAGTTTGAGTACGGAACCATCGATGTCCTCGATATGGGGATCGTTCCTGCGGAAAGTATTCCTAACACACTGGATCTTGATGCTCCTAAGCCTTTCAAGATCGGTGCCAGCAAGCTCGGCGGCGAGGCAGCCTTCAACTATGTCAGGAAGGTGATCGAGCTGGCTATGGCAGGTGAGATCGATGCTACAGTTACAAATGCGCTGAGCAAGGAAGCCATCAACATGGCAGACCACCATTTCTCCGGACATACAGAGATTTATGCTCATTATACAAATACCTCCAAGTATACGATGATGCTGGCTCACGAGAATCTCAGAGTCGTTCATGTATCGACACATGTTTCTCTCAGAGAGGCATGCGACAGAGTCAAGAAGGATAGAGTGCTCGAGTGCATCCGTATCGCAAACGAAGGCTGCAAGGCTCTCGGCATCAAGGAGCCAAAGGTAGGCGTTGCGGGACTCAATCCTCACTGCGGAGAGAACGGAATGTTCGGAACAGAGGAGATCGAGGAGATCCAGCCTGCTATCGATGCAGCACTGGCAGAGGGAATCAACATTCCTGAGAAGGCGCCTACTCCTCCTGACACGGTATTCTCCAAGGCGCTCGGCGGATGGTATGACATCGTCGTTGTTATGTACCATGATCAGGGACATATTCCGTTAAAGGTCAAGGGCTTTGTTTACAACCACGAGAAGAAGGCCTGGGATGCGGTTGCGGGAATCAATGTTACTCTCGGACTTCCTATTATCCGTGCCAGCGTAGACCACGGAACAGGCTTTGGACATGCCGGAGACGGACATGCCAACGAGCTCAGCCTTACCAATGCCATTGATTATGCGATTCTTCTTGCAAACGCAAAGAAGGAAGGCTGACAAACAGATAAAGCTTAGAATTAAAGCCGGTGGAGCAGCAGTTCGATGCTTCACCGGCTGCTTTTTCATTATCGGAAAGCGTTTTGTTATCGCAGCATGGAATAATGGGTAAGTCTGCCTGTGTTTTATGGGGACATATCCCTGCGGCAGAGTATATAAAGGTGATCGTTGGTTTAATCTTCCTTCTTTACATTTCCAGTGCTTTTGAAAAAAGATATGTGACTATTCAGGAACATAGAGCGTGCTTTTATGAGTTGCAAGCAACATTTAGATGGGATTCTTAGTTTTGGAAAATGAGCTGAATGCGCAACAACCGTGAAACAGGAGCAAAAGCACATAAAATATACTTGAAAAGCACTTGTTTTAATTATATACTCGAGGCGAAAGAAGGTGATAGTTATGGCATCGACGACGGAAATGACCAACTTTACTTTTAAGATGGACAAGACAACAAGACAGCAGTACAACAACCTGTGCGATAAACTGGGGTTGACAATGTCTGCGGCTACACTGGCGCTTGTTAAACAGGCTATTCGTACACAGAGCATGAGCTTTTCATTAAGAGACGAAAATGGATTTCTGCCTGAAGAAGCCTCTGAACTTCGTCGGAGAGCAATTGATGTAAAGAGGGATAATGTAATCTGCCATGATCTTCTGGAGGATTGACATATGCGTAATCTATATTGGCAGGCTGATGCCTGGCAGGAATATGTCGATCTGCAGTCTGACAAGGCTATGATCAAAAAGATTAACAATCTTCTCAAAGACATTATGAGAATCTGACTGCTGCCGGGAGCCGCAACAGTTCAGACGGCTCTGTCAGCTCGGAAACCGTATCCCCGGAGCCTGTGCAAAACTTTATGCATGACGACAGTGCGATTGACAAAGAGGATCGATTGGAGTAGAATTTTCTGCGATATAGACAAGGATGTTTATGTTCAGGGGATATCCCTGTATTAAGGCATCCTTTCTTTTATTTTTCAGAGTATCTCTGTATGCCTGTGACCTGATCGCAAGCTGTACCTTGCATATGTAAGGGTTCATCGATCAGTATTAAAACAGCGAAACATGCAGAGCAGCCGGATAGTAAGTCAATGGCTGATCAAAGCAGACAGCAGGGAAGAACATCAAAAAATGTCATACAGGACATAAGGAGGATATTTAGAAATGAGCGCAAACAAGGGACCTCTGTCAGGCATCCGCGTACTGGATCTTGGAAGACATGTATCATGCCCGATCTGTGCACAGACACTCGGTGATCTCGGAGCAGAGGTCATCAAGCTTGAGAAGACAGGCTGGGGAGACGATACCCGCCACAGCGGAAAATTCCTCGGCGAGCAGAGCATGTACTTCTGGTCAAACAACCGCAACAAGAAGAGCGTATCCGTAAACTTCCGTACAGATGAGGGAAAGCAGCTGCTTCATGATCTTATCGAGAAGTCGGATATCATCCTCGAGAACTTCCGTCCGGGCACAATGGAGAAGATGGGCTTCGGCTGGGAGAAGGTACATGAGATCAACCCAAGGATCATCATGGGCTCCATCAGCGGCTACGGAGCAGGCAGCCCTTATCAGAACAGACCGGGCTTTGACTCAATGATCTCCGCACAGTCGGGAATCATGGATATCAACAAGTCTGAATCGGACGGACCTAAGATCACCGGAGGAATCTGGTTCATCGATATCCTTGCGGGCATGTGGACAACTATCGGAGTGCTTTCAGCGCTTCACCGCCGTGAGACAACAGGCGTCGGAGAGTATATCGATACAGCCATGTACGACAGCGCGCTGTTCGTAATGAACCAGCTGCTGCCATACGCAGAGAAGACAGGAGAGATATCACGCTCAAGCCTTAAGAACGCATATGACTGTCCTGCAGGCCGTTACAGATCAAAGGACGGTTATGTTATCTGTCTTGCTGGAAGCGACGGACTGTTCCAGAGACTTCTTTCTATCACAGACGATCCGTTCCTGCATGATCCGAAGTTTGCGGATCATGACACAAGACTTCTTCCTGAGTATTATGACGCCATCAATGAGCATGTAGAGCAGCTTATGATGACAAAGACAGGAGACGAGTGGGATGAGATCTTTGACAAGACAGGAATCACAGGAGGCAAGATCAAGGACCTCAATGATGTGCTGAAGGATCCTGCATCACACTCAAGAAACGCAACAGTAAAGCTGGAGGTACCGGGCTTCGGACCTGTATCCTTCTCAGGCTTCCCGATCAACATGTCGGGAGAGGAGTTCGGCTTCACACCTGCACCTGCACAGGTCGGACAGGACACCGACGAGGTGCTCAGCACAGTTCTTGGCAGAACAGCTGAGGAGATCGCAGCTTACAAGGCTTCAGGCAATTGATCCGTGCTGACCGTTGTTCAGGCATAAGGCTTCGCAGCGACTCTGCCGGGTGCCGGACAGCGAAAGATCATCAATAATAAATACCTCAATAAATGAACAGGCTGTATGCGGTTTTGCCGTGTACAGCCTGTTCAGCGTTTATTCTTCGAAGCGCTTATCCTTCAAGCGTCTGTCCTTCGAAGCGCCTGTCCTTCAAAGAATCTGTTCTTTCAAGAATTTATCCTTTTAAGCAACTTTTCTTTTATGCGCTTACTGCCGGGAAAGCCTGCGTTTGAGTTCTGCTTCGGCATTGTCATAGAATATTCCGAGCTTTCCTATGTATCCCGGCTTCCATGGCTTGTTTCTTCCGCAGTAGTGAATTATTACAGAATGCTTCCTGACCCAGTCCACATCCAGCCATGTCTTTGCCTCAATATGAAGCGCAAACAGTCTCTCGGTCATATTGTATCTGTAAGAGTCTATCAGCTTGATATCCGGACCGTAAAGCGCGCTGATGATATCCTGATCGGGAAGAATGAGACGATTTCTGTTCTCCTCTATGTATCTGAATACTCTGTCTCTGTCCTGACGTTCCCTCAGCGCTTTAAGATTCATAAGCATCACGCCTGAATTGATATACGGAGTGCGTTCGTTTGAAGCATTAAGCCGTACGGAATTGATAAGAGTCATGAAGTTTCCCACATGGGATGCAGCAGCAAAAAGTGCTCCGTCAAAGGGCGTTTCATAAAGCCCCGAGATACTGCCGTTTACAACAAGGTCCGGGTCGAGGTAAAGTATCCTGTCTAAACTTTCCGGAAGATACTTTGCGGCAAAAATACGGTAATACATCTCTGAAGGGTACCGGTCGGTGGTAGGTGCATCCGAAAAATCATTCTTGTCTATCCTTACGGAATGAACGGTGCCATGATCACCCAGAACCGCTCCTGCCTGTGCCAGCTCCTCCTCGGAAAGAGATGAATGCACCACATACAGCCGGATAAGCATATCCGGGTTGCTCTGTACCAGCGAGGTAAGCATGACGCAAAGCTGATGCAGATAGCCGCTGTTAAGCGTGACCATAATGTTGGCGCTTTTGTTCCGCTTCGAGCCTCCGATCTCCAAAAGGCGATCCAGAAGCTCGGCAAGCTGCCGTATACCGCGGCATTCCGGATTCAGGCTTATCATAGATTCACTTCCCAGATAACACTGCTTAATGATTCCGGCTCTTGTCATTGAGTCCAGGTATCCTGATATACGGTTGGGACTGATGCCGGTATTGTCGGAAATGAATGATCTGGAGAGTTCATCCGGCTCATTGTCCGCAAGGAGTCTGAGTATATCGATCGATTCCCTGCTTCCCAGCGCGGAGGCTGTCCTTCCGATCTGAAGCTCCTCGACTATTTCCTCTCTTATTTCATCGTTTATCACATTGTTTATTCTATTATTGTTCATAGAGCTCCCTCACAGTGCTGTGAAATCAGTGTGTATGTCTTTTTAGGTATTGTTTGGTATATGTCTTTTCAGGTATTGTTTGGTGTATGTATTATGCAGTTTTGTTTATTATAATTACCTGAAGGATAGCATGAAAAGATGTTAATACAATGTATGCAAACTGAAAAAAGTATAAAAATTTGTGAAATTATTTATAAAGAACAAGTCTGACATCTTGTTATTTAGGGGCTGAACCAGTATTCTCTTGGTATGAGATGCACAAAACATCAAAATCGAACTGAAGCACAGCATCAGAATCAGTCTGTACAAAAAAGGAGGAAAGAGCTGGGAAAAGCACGGCAGCTTTCATATCTGACAGTATTTCAATGTATAATAATGTCAGACAGCTTATGATAAAAGAATATGAAATTCTGGAAGATGAACGGAGCAGGAAACGATTTTATTATTATCAATAATCTGATAGAGAAGATACCTGCCGACAGGCTCCCTGTGATAGCAAAAACACTCTGTGAGCGCCATATGTCGATAGGAGCCGACGGCTTTATGGCAGTGGGCGAGCCGACGGAGGGAAGCGGAGCCGATTGCCGCATGCTGTTTTTTAATTCCGACGGAAGCATAGGAGAGATGTGCGGAAACGGAGCCAGATGCATTTCCCGCTATTGTCTTGAAAACGGGATAGGTCATGACGGGCTGGTGACGCTTGAGACGACTGCAGGAATCGTAACAGGAAAAAGGATCACAGAGAGACTGTTCAGGATCCGTCTTAACGATCCGAGCATTATTGAAACAGAAAAGCTTCTGAGTGTTGACGGAAAGGATATCAGGTGCTCCTATGTGGTTCTTGGGGATCCGGGCATTCCTCATCTGGCTGTTAACTATACAGAGGAGCTGCGTGATCTGTGCGGCGGAGCCGATCACCTGATGGATGCCGACCGCAGCATACTGTTTGATATAGGCAGAAAGCTTCGTTTCCATGAGGCTTTGCCAAAGGGAGCAAATGTCAATTTTTATGAGCTCACAGGGGAAAATGAACTGGATGAGCTGACGTATGAGAGGGGTGTGGAGGACTTTACCTATGCCTGCGGTACGGGAACCGGGGCTGTGGTCGCTGCCCTTACTCTTACTGACAGAGTGAACGGAGATAATGTCAGAGTCAATGTTACCGGCGGCACACTGTATATCGATGTGGAAGAGATCGACGAGGAAAATGCTTCCGTTTCCGTTCACGGTCTGTTCCTTACAGGACCTACAAATATAGTCTGCAAGGGTGAAGTAACGGATGAGGATCTGGTTCTGTAAGCTGTCCGGGTCGCAGGATGAGCTGGTTCTGTGAGCTGTCCGAGCCGCATGGCAAATCGTTTTTGTGAATCGACAGGATCATTTAAACAGAAAATAATCAGGAACATAAACAGAAAATAACAGGAGGGTCGTCGTTTGTGACGATCCTCCTTTGTTATTATTCATATTCCGGCGCATGCCTGATCCCGATCAGGATCACTCCTCAATGATCATTGACTTTATGACCTGATCCTCATAAGGTCTGTCACTGCGGTCTGTCTTTGTTTCAGCGATCTTATCGACAGCCTCTATTCCTTCGATCACCTTTCCGAAAGCGGCATACTGTCCGTCAAGATGCGGAGCGTTCTGGTGCATGATAAAGAACTGGCTTCCTGCAGAATCCGGTCTCATGGATCTTGCCATTGAGATGACGCCGCGCTCATGCTTCAGATCGTTGTTTACACCGTTCATGGCAAACTCACCCTTGATCTGATATCCCGGGCCTCCCATGCCTGTTCCTTCCGGATCTCCGCCCTGAATCATAAAGCCTCTGATCACCCTGTGGAAGATAAGACCGTCGTAAAAGCCCTTCTTAACAAGTGAAACAAAGTTGTCTACAGTGATCGGAGCCTTGTCCGGATAGAGCTCGAGTCTTATCACGGAGCCGTCGTTCATCGTCATTTTTACTATTGGGTTGCTCATATTTATAATCCTCCTGTTGTGTCGGTGCGTTGAGATAACCGGAATTATCTCTTTCTGTTGATAAGCGGCTCGCCCGCAAGGTAATGCTTAAGATTTTCAAGTGCGATAGCCGCGACCTTGCTGAGTGTTGAATCCAGATGATCTCCTCCTGCGGAATGCGGTGTGATAGAGAGTCTTGGCTGCTTCCAGAGAGGATGCTCCTGAGGAAGCGGTTCCGGATCCACTGTATCAATGCCGGCTCCGAAGAGATGACCCTCCTCCAGAGCTCTGTACAGTCCCATGGTGTCAACTACAGGACCGCGTCCTGCGTTGAGAAATACTGCGTTCTGCTTCATTGACATAAAACGCTCGTAGCTGAAATATCCGATCATATCATCGGAATGAGGCAGAAGGGAACAAACAACGTCGGCAGACTTTAAGAGTTCGTCAGCCTCATCCATACCGTGCATCTCATCGATACCGTCCGCAGGTCTGGACGGATCCCTTCGTATACCTATGGTATGGGCTCCGAAGGCCTTGCAGTATCGTGCGAAGGTGGAGCCGAGATCTCCGGTTCCGAATATCAGAATATTCATCCCCTCAGGGCTGAGGGCATCACCCTGATCACGCCAGAGCGCGGCCCGCTGGTTGTCTCTGTACTGCGGCAGTCTCTTCATAATGCCGAGCATCTGTGCGAACACCTGCTCTGCAACGGATACACCGTAGGCTCCGGTAGCCGAGGTGATGATAACATCCTCGCCCACCTTGCCCGGTTCAAGATAATTGTCTACACCCGAGGCTCTTGCCTGAAGCCACTTAAGCTTTTTTGCATATTTAAGCTCGCTTCTCTTTGGCTGTCCGATGATAACATCGGCATCGGCAAACAGCTCTCCACTGACGCTGGACACAAATTCACGCTTGCCGCTGTTGATAAAAACGATCTCGTTTTCTCCGGCAGCCTCACGAAATGCGGCCTTTTCTTCTTCATTTATTTCTAAAAGGCATACTATTTTCTGCATATTACCTCCAAAATTTCTAAAAGGCATACTTGCTTTCACAGCATCTTCAATGTTTCAAAAAGGGGATACTGTTTTCTGCATATTACCTCCTGTACAGCTGAGGATATCATATCATATTTTTTTCATCGGGTGAATCCTTAAAGAAAAGCATTGCAGTTTGAGAAAAAGAGTCGTACAATAAACGAACCGGGAAATTTACGGTAAGCACATATTCATAAGGATCAAGCCGGGGAGTTTCTGCAGAGAAGCTGAGAAAGGAATGATAGTCCTGACCCGTACACCTGATTTGGGTAATGCCAACGAAGGAAGTCTTTTTAAGCAGCAGGCAAAGCACTTCGGCATTACGAAGTGCTTTTTAATTGCACTGTTTACGGCAGCCGGATCGGCTGTCAAAGCGCAATGATCATTAAGCGGTCGGTCGGGGGCACCACTTCGGATCGCTATATAAAAGCAATTGCTGGAAGAAAGGAGCAGAATAATGCAGACAGCATTGACTATCGCAGGCAGTGATACCTGCGGAGGCGCCGGCATACAGGCCGACATAAAAACAATGACCGCCAACGGCGTTTACGCCATGAGTGCGATCACTGCGCTGACGGCGCAGAACACTACCGGAGTGACCGGTATCATGGATGTTACTCCGGATTTCTTAAGGCTCGAGCTGGATACAGTTATCACGGATATCCGTCCCGATGCAGTCAAGATCGGCATGGTCTCCTCATCGGAGCTCATTAAGGTCATCTCGGAAACTCTTATCAAATACGATCTCACAAATATTGTGGTGGATCCTGTCATGGTGGCAACAAGCGGCGCCAGACTTATCAGTGACGACGCTATAGATGTCCTGAAGGAGGAGCTGCTGCCGATGGCAACGCTTATCACTCCTAATATTCCCGAGGCAGAGGTGCTGTCGGGAATGGAGATCAGATCTCCGGAGGATATGATAGAGGCCGCTCTTATCATCAACAAGAGGTACGGCTGTGCCGTGCTCTGCAAGGGCGGACATAATATGAATGATGCCAACGACCTTTTGTACAGAGACAACAGCTACAGATGGTTTTACGGTGAAAGAATAGACAACCCGAACACCCACGGTACCGGCTGTACTCTTTCCAGTGCCATAGCTTCCAATCTTGCAAAGGGCTGTGATATGGATACCGCGGTAGAAAGCGCCAAGAGATATATCAGCGGAGCCCTCGGTGCGATGCTGGATCTCGGCAGCGGCAGAGGTCCTATGAATCATGCCTTTGCGATAGAAGGTGAATATTGATCGATGCTTGAACTGAAAGATGTAAGCTTTACATATCAGGGTGCCGCGGAGCCGGTGCTTAAGGGTATTTCCATGAAAGCACGGGAGGGAAGCTTTGTCAGTATCATCGGAGCCAGCGGAAGCGGAAAGACCACATTGTTCAGACTGCTGAACGGATTGGAGGAGCCTGATAGCGGAAGTATTCTTATAGACGGAAAGCCGCTCTCGGAGCACAGGAGCTATGCCTCCTACATGCCTCAGCAGGATCTGCTCTTTCCGTGGCTTACGGTAGAAAAGAATGTCATGCTGCCGATGAGGATCAGACACTGCCCAAAGGAGGAATGCCGAAAACAGGCTCTGGAAATGCTCAGACAGGTGGGACTCTCAGAGTGGGCAGAACATTTTCCGAGGGAGCTGTCGGGAGGAATGAGACAGAGGGTATCCTTTGCCAGGACCCTTTGTGCCGGAGGAAAGCTGATGCTGCTGGATGAGCCTTTTTCCGCGCTGGATTCTATCACAAGGCTATCACTGCAGGAATGGCTTCGCGAACAGTGGGCGGAGCTTGGCAGAACTATTCTTTTCATAACTCATGATGTGGAGGAGGCTCTGTTTCTGTCAGAAAAGATTCTGGTCCTGACAGGAAGTCCCGCAAATGAACTGAAGGAGTTCGATGTTTTGCTTCCGCGGGAAAGGACACGGGAAATGCTGGACCTGCCCGGGGTGAATGCTCTTAAGGCAGAGCTTACCGGGCTGCTGAGAAAAGAGGCCTGTGTATGAGCGGGAAGAGAGGCTCAGGCACAAAATGTGAACTGACTGCGGCGCAGCGAAGATTCTTCGGGTGTCTGTCCCTTGTGCTGATCGCAGCAGTCTGGCAGCTTATGAGCATGAGAATAGGAAAGAGCTTTCTGCTTCCCTCACCTGCTGATGTGCTGGGCTGTCTGTGGGAAAACAGAGCGGAGATTTTTCTTGTGCATTTTCCTGCGACATTAGAGGTGATACTGAAGGGAGGAGTCCTTTCGGTGCTCATCGGTGCGGTATTTGCTGTACTGATGGATAACAGCAGTATGCTCTGCAGAGCGCTCTATCCGATACTTACGGCTACTCAGACCGTGCCGATAATGTGTCTGTCGCCGATCTTTGTACTTTGGTTCGGATATACAGTTAAAATGCGGGTCACGGCAGTCGTTCTCGTCAATTTCTTTTCGGTAACGGTGAATCTCTATGACGGTCTGGCATCGACCGACAGGAACAGGGAGGAGCTGATGAGAACCTTCGGAGCCGGCAGGCTGCAGATATTTACAATGCTGAAAATGCCTTCGGCGCTGCCCTATTTCTTTACGGCACTGCATGTCGTTGTGCCATGGAGCGTCATAACAGCGGCGGTGGCTGAATGGCTGGGAGCACAGAACGGACTCGGAACCTACAGCCGTGCCTGCATGCTGAAGCTGGATGCGGCGGGGCTTATAGCGCCTTTGATAGTATTGTCTGCATTTGCATTGATCATGAACGCAATATTGAATATGGCCGAAAGGCATTTTTTAAAACCCGTAAACGGCGGGAGAGAGGTAAAGAAATAATGAAACTTAACAGATATACGGCACTTGCAATGAGCGTTTTTCTTGCGGCAGCAGTCATGACCGGCTGCGGCTCAAAGGATACCAATACAGCTGCTCAGACCCCTGCACAGTCACAGGCGGCAGAGACAAAGGAAGAAAAGGCTGCAGAGACGGAAAAGTCAGCAGAAACGGAGAATGCCGATAAAGCTCAGAGCTCAGAGCTCAAAGAGTTCGATGTGGTTCTGGACTGGTATCCGAATGCGGTACATTCATTTATCTATGAAGCAATAGAGCATGGATATTTTGCCGAGGAGGGACTTAAGATCAATGTCATCAGCCCTGCGGAGAGTGTGGATGCCATGACCTTTGTGGCGGCCGAAAAGGCGCAGATAGGAATCACATATCCTGTAGACGTTATCACAGCTGTAGCAAATGAAAAGATGCCTGTTGTTGCCATAGGTGCTCTGGTTCAGGAGGAGCTTAACTGCATGGCTTCCCTTGCTGAGACGGATATTACAGAGGACATGTCAACACTTAAGGGAAAGAAGATCGGACACTCCGGACCGGCAGTCCAGGTCGCAGCAGTAAAAACCATCATGGCAAATGCCGGACTCACCGAAAATGATGCCGAGATAATTAATGTCGGCTTTGACCTTGTTTCATCACTTACAACAAAGAGCGTGGACATAGTTGCGGGTCCGTTCATCAACGATGAGATCATTACGATGAGAAATGCGGGATATGATATAAATGTCTGGAGATACCAGGATTACGGTGTTCCGTCGATGTACGGTCTTGTATTTGCAGCCAACAAGGATGCATATGCCGCAGATCCTGAGCTCTACAAGGGCTTTCTCAGAGCGTGTGCGAAGGGCTTTGAGGATATGAAGGCAGATGAGGAGCATGTGATCGGGCTTATTATGTCAGAGATGAATTCGGATGACAATCCGTTAGATGAAACACAGCAGAGAGGAAGCTATGAGACACTGATGCCGCTTATGGAAAAGGATGGCCAGCCTTTCCTGTCCATGACAGAGGAGACCTGGAAGAATGCTATGGAATGGATGCTCAAGTACGAGATCATATCTGAAGCATGCGATGTTTCTGAGTTCTTCATCGCTCCGGAGCTGTGACAGGGAAAGCATATAAACGGGATATGAAAATGATCGGCATGCTGAAAACAAAATACGGACCGGCTATGCTGCTGTGCCTTATTCTGCTGTTCATATGGCAGGCGGCGGCAGCGGCGGTCGGAAGGACCCATATCCTTCCCGGACCGATTCAGATACTGGTCAGAACATGGGAGCTGAGAGATAGTCTGCTGCTGCATCATCTGCCTGCCACCTTGCTGACTATCGTGAGCGGATGGCTGCTTTCGGTGGGCATAGGCATTACGCTGGCGGTGATAATGAATGCAGACAGATATGCTGCGGCACTGCTGCACACGCCTCTGATAATGACCCAGACCATTCCTGTGATGTGTATTTCGCCGCTGTTTGTAGTCTGGTTTGGATATACACTTCCTGCCAGACTTACAGCTGTCGTGTTGTCGACATTTTTCGCCATTACTCTCAATACCTATGACGGTCTGCGCAGTGCGGATCCAAAGAAAAAAGAGCTGCTGCAGACCTTCGGGGCCGGAAGGCTGCAGATATTTCTTCAGCTGGAGGTACCTTCGGCTTTTCCGAGGCTGATGACCGCATTGAAAATGACTGCCCCATGGGTGGTGATAGATGCGGCAGTGGCCGAATGGCTGGGAGCGACCGAGGGATTGGGATATTTTTCCAAGAGGATGATCAGTAAAATGGACGGAGCCGCGGTATTTGCACCTCTCCTGATATTGTGTATAATAGCATTTACAGGAATGGCGCTGCTGCATTTCATCGAAAAGAAAACGGCAGGCTACAGAAACGAGCTTTGATCATTTTATTTCTGCAGCCGCCTATCGGGCGGCGGAGGTGAAAAATGGCTGATCTATTTGATTATCTGAAGTGGAGAGGAGATTTACTGCTGTCACAGGCGGACTTCGGACCTGTGGACAACCTGATACTTGCAAGTCTGATATATGTGCCTTTTGAAAATGTTCTGGATACCGATTCGGACGAGGCGGTGAGCATAGCCGAAGCGGCACGAAGATATGCCGGTCTGGATGAGGACGGCAGGGGACCGGTGCGCTCCGAAAAGGATGAGGAGCTGCTGATGGCAGCGGCAGGTACACCGAGATTTGCCGAGCTGAAGCTGACATTTTACAGAAACGAAATAGACACAGCAGCCGAGATGCAGTTTTGCGCGGCTGCTGTTTTGCTGAATGAGGAAACTGCTTATGTTGCCTACAGAGGAACAGATACCTCCATCGTCGGCTGGAGGGAGGATTTCAATATGAGCTTTATGGATTCGGTTCCCGCTCAGCGGGCGGCGCTAAAGTATCTTGTTGAATTCGGCAGAGGATTTAAAGGCAGAATAATGACAGGAGGACATTCCAAGGGAGGAAATCTGGCAGTATACGCTGCGGCAATGTGTCCGGAGGAGCTGAAGCAGCGCATAACGGCGGTGTACAACAATGACGGACCGGGATTCTCTGAAGCAGTCACCGGATCGGATGGGTATAAAGAAATGCTTCCGATGATCCGTACCTACCTGCCGGAATCCTCCATTGTCGGGATGCTTCTGGAGCACGATGAGCCGTATAATGTGGTAAAGAGCAGACAGATAGGCATTCTTCAGCATGATCCGTATTCCTGGGAGGTTATGGCCGGTGATTTCGTCAGAGCCGAGGGACTGAGCAGACACAGCCTGCGCACAGACAGAACGCTGAAAAGGTGGCTTTCGGGACTGAGTCTTGAGGAAAGAGAACTGATAACCGATACATTCTTCGACATTCTTAATGCCGGGGAGATGAACAGGACAGAGGACATGATAAAGCCGGACAAGATATTCGCGGCACTTCGCAGTGTGAAAAATATTGATGAAGAAAAAAGAAAAAAGCTCGGACAGAGCATGTTCGAGCTTGTACAGAGTGCGCTTGAGGTCAGAAGACAGCACTGAGGCATAGACTTTTCAGTAGAACATGCTGACGACTAAAAACCATAACGGAATCGTCACGATGCTGAGAGCTGTGCTGACGGCCACGATAAGACTTCCGTATTCAACATCCTTGTGATATCTGGCGGCAAATACAGCAGTGATGCTGGCGCTTGGCATGGCGGCCATGAGAACACAGACGGAGCAGGTCATAAAGTCTGACCTGAACAGAAGACTCAGAAGCAAAGCGGCAGCGGGAGCAAGGATCAGTCTGACAAATACAAATATCCATACATCGAAACGGAAAATATGCCTGACATCCATGCCGTACAGTACGCTGCCGATCAAAAGCATGCTTATAGCCATCAGGCAGTCACTGAGATATTGTATGGATCTGGAAATAGTCGGAGGGAGCTGAATCTCAAAGATCATTATGACAACTCCGATCATCGCGGCCATCATGCACGGATTGAGCAGCAGCTTCTTCATTGTATCGCCGAAGCTCTTGCCTTTTCCGGTGAACAGACTCTGACCATAGCTCCAGGTAAAGCATCTTACAGGTATCATATAGAGGCTCTGGAGCATGGCTCCCTTCTCTCCGAGAAGGTTCATGATGACCGGAAAGCCTATAAACATGCTGTTGGAATTGACCATGCCGTATCTGGCAAGCAGAGCAGCCTCCGGCTTCATCCGTGAGAACAGCAGCTTGCCGAGCAGTATGAAGATGAGCATGGCTCCGACAGCTAACAATATGATCGGGGTAAATTCGAGCAGAAGGCTGATGCCGCCCTGACCCATGAAGCTGATAATAATATTGCATGGAACGATGATATCAATGACTATGCTTGTAAGACATTCGCGACCCTCGTCGGTTATTTTTCCGATATGCCTGAGCAGCATTCCGAGAGCGATAAGAATGACCATGATCATTTCGAGATTCAGTATTTCGTTAAGCATATATATCTTCCTTCATAACGTGCTGTTTGAACATCTGTTGGCAGACTCTTTTCGTATGCTCCTATGAGCTCCAATGAGTTCCTGCGAGCTTCTGTGAGGTTCCGCTGCGGCGCCCGGATATTCCTGCCGGGATGCGGAACGATCACAAACGAAGCTATTATAGCTATGCATATATACCAAAATAAAGACGAAAACTATTATGTTTCGCATAATGAACATTTGACATGGAAAGGATGGAGGGAAATGAGTTTCGGAGGAATGCTCCTGATAGCGCTGATAATTATTTTTGCTGTAATCATTGTGCTCGTGACTGACCAGACAGGAAAAAGGGGCTGCGGACGAGGCTGCGCCACCTGCGGAAACAGAGAAATGTGTCATAAGAAGAGAGTGGAAAAACAGAGCAGGAAAAAATAAAAGAGAGGCGATTCGGAAACGATCTGCAAGAACGGAAAGGACAGGAACCGTTCAGAAAAGGACTGAATTGAGTCGGAAAAGGGCTGAATTGATTCAGAAAAGGAGATTAAGAAAAACCAAGGACAATATTAAGAACTTTGTAAGAAAGTTTTGCCAACTTTTATAAAACCGGGAAAGACTTTAATTTTGTGTAAGGTCTTGAGGGTGTTTTGTCCTGTATAATATTAACCGAAGATATTGCTTACGGGCAAAATTCTTTTCGGAGGTTGGTTTTTTGAAGGGTAATAAATTAGTAACAGGAATTTTTGTGTTGGCTGCATGTTTTTTATTCTCTGTACCGGTAATGGCAGACACGGTAAGAGAGACGGTTCCGGCTGTGATCTATACATCGGAGTCTGATGCAGAGGAGGCAACAGAGACTTCGGAGGATACAGCAGACAACGGAACGAAGGATGTTGCTGAGAGCATCGGCGATACTGATGCGGAAAACGCAGAAGATACGGATAATACAGAAGATACAGCAGATACAGCAGATACGGCGGAGACCGAGGAGGTCGGCTTCACAGGCAAGATGGTGGTGAATTTTGCAAGACGCTTCCTTGGCGGCAAATATCGCTACGGCGGATCCAGCCTCACAAACGGAACCGACTGCTCCGGCTTTACGATGTCTGTATACAACAATTTCGGAGTTTCGCTTCCTCATTCGTCAAAATCACAGAGAAGCGTAGGAACAGCCGTTTCAAGTCTTGAAGAGGCAGAGGCGGGAGATCTTATCTGCTACAGCGGACATGTGGCACTGTACATCGGAGACGGACAGATAATACATGCGCTTAATGAGAGAAAGGGCATCATTATCTCCGATGCCAGATACAATAACATTCTAGCCATCAGGAGAGTACTGTAAGGCAGATAAGATTCATTATGACCGGGCAGCTGCAGGCTCGTGATCATTAGGCTGCGGGCAGCTGACAACAACAGAATCAGATAATTAAAGTACAGGCGGTTTGATCCAAAGACATTAGTCGGGGGAACAAACCGCCGGTTTTTGTTAACTGAAAGCCGATCTATCTGAACAAAGACAGACGCTGCTTCAGCTCGCTCATAGGAGGAAGAGTGCCGTATTCAGAAAACAAAAAGCATCCGAAAACAAAAAGTCTGCTAAATCAAAAAAGTCTCCGAAAATAAAATGTCTGCTAAAACAAAAAAAGCCTCCGAAAACGGAGGCAAAGAGGCGACAACCGGATTTGAACCGGTGATCAAGGTTTTGCAGACCTACGCCTTACCACTTGGCTATGTCGCCTTGATTTAGCTTCGTTAGTATACAATAGATCCGGAAAAAGGTCAAGTACATTTTTGTTGGCTGAAGTAATGTGCCGGAAACAAAAAATGATCATAGAAATGAAAAAGAGCCCGGTTCATTTCTGAACCGGGCTCGGGGTTGGGTTTTATATGGAGAGTAATGAATTGTTATCAGCCTGTGATCTGGATAAAGCGATCAGCCTTCTGTTCGATCTTTGGCTGTTTTTTCGGAATGATGAGAGTCAGGATACCATGCTTGAATTCAGCCTTGATATCCTCCTGTTTGATCTCTTCGCCGATATAGAAGCTTCTCTGACATGCACCGGCATATCTTTCGCGGCGGATATATTTGCCGGTCTCTTTATTCTGCTCGTCATTATCAAGTCCCTTGGCTGCAGAAATCGTAAGATATCCGTTTTCAAGCTTTGCGGAGATTTCGTCCTTTGAGAAGCCCGGAAGATCGACTATCATCTCATAGCCGTCATCATTTTCCTTCACATCGACCGCCATCAGGTTCTTGGCATGATGGCCGTAAAGCTTCTTATCGATCTGATCCTCAGCTTTGCTGAAATCAGGAAATCCAAAATCAAAAAAGTCATCAAATAAATTCTCTCCAAAAATACTAGGCATTAACATAATAATCACTCCTTTTCAATGTCCTGCTGCCTGTCCGAAGCCCGGAGGAAACGGAACAGACGATCTGTAAAACGCCTTTTGGCTGCCTCTCAATAATTGGTGCTTATCAACTATCGATCCGCCTGCCGTTTGTTAGATTTGGAAGAGGGATGTTTGGGGAACTGTAAGGTTTCCTTTCCTTCGTTCTGACTATGATTATACTCCGTTTGTTAGCACTGTCAAGCGATGAGTGCTAAAGAAAGTGTTAAAAATAGTGAAATATTTATAAATTTCTTAATGGTTAGGGAAAAGCTTTTTCTTGCGGCCTCCTCGGATACTGTTGCGGCTGAGGCAGCATCGATCGACGCAGAGACCGGAATAATTATTGAGTAAAAGATACAAGCCGCAGAAATTTAGAATGAATTTAAAATTCACAAATATTTCATTTATAAAAGCATGTCATTTGGTGTATAATATCAGATAGCCGGATTCGGTGAATAATAAAACGGTTTTCGGAATTGTTCTTTTATGAGGTGAATTATTATGGGAAAATATTCGGGAACACAGACAGAGAAGAATCTGATGGCAGCATTTGCTGGTGAGTCGGAAGCACGCAACAAGTATACATACTTTGCATCTGTAGCAAAAAAAGAAGGATATGAGCAGATGTCGGCTCTTTTCCTGAAGACAGCGGATAATGAGAAGGAGCATGCAAAGCTCTGGTTCAAGGAACTCGAGGGTCTGGGAGATACTAAGGCCAACCTTATCTCCGCAGCTGAGGGTGAGAACTATGAGTGGACGGATATGTATGCCGGCTTTGCAAAGACAGCAGAGGAGGAGGGCTTCCATGAGCTTGCTGCAAAGTTCCGTATGGTAGCAGAGATCGAGAAGCATCACGAGGAGAGATACCGTGCACTGCTTAAGAATCTTGAGACCGCACAGGTATTTGAGAAGAGCGAGGTCAAGGTATGGGAGTGCCGTAACTGCGGACATATCATGGTGGGCACAAAGGCACCTGAGATCTGCCCGGTATGCGCTCATCCGAAGAGCTTCTTTGAGGTTCATGCCGAGAACTACTGATCTTGCAGGAGGAGCGGTCATATATTGATGCTGTCCGGCATTATTCGTTAACAACCGTATTTAAAGTATAATATACACAGCCGGAGGTGGCAGCGGGAGCTGACACCGTCGGCTGTTTGTATATCAAATGATAACTGTTCAGCACCCGGTAAGATTATTCGCAATCCGCTCGCCTTCGGCTCGCTTCTTGCTCATATTCTTACCGTCTGCTCCTCAGACCTTTCAGGATTTCATCAGGAAAAACATACAAGCATGTTTTTCCTGATATAATCCTTCAGGTGCTGAATAGTTACATTAAATGATATATTGCAGCAAATCATATAGTATACTAAAAGATATATCGCAGTAAATGATATAATATAGTAAAATAAAATATCGCAGCAATGTGATTTGCTGCAGGAAAATGACGTATCGCATTAAGATGATAGATCGCGGTAATGTGATACATCGCTGAATAGTGAAGCAGAATATATAAAACAATCGATCATGGAGGAAATAGCTGGACCGAAGGCATTAATATTCCCGGAATTACAGGAGATGCAGTTGTTCAGCTTGTTGGCAGATATGGAAAAGCAATTCTTTATTGACAGAACGGAAACAATTATAAGAGCGGCATCGACATGCCCTGAGCTTAAGTCGGCAGCAGAAGCATGGATGGCTTCAATAGGCAGTGAGAATGAAAGAGCCATGGCAGAGGCTTATATAGCTGAGCTTGAGGAGGATGTAACACCTATTGAAAAGCTGATCGAGCTTCTTGAGTCGGAAAAGGGACCTCAGCTTTTCGGAGAGCTTCAGGCAAAAAGGATGCTGAAAAAAGCCCATGATGTTGATGATCTGGGCATGAAATACTGTATCTGTGCCTCCTGCAATGCGGGCGGAGCGATTCTTGACAACAAAGAGAAGTTTCTGGAGCTTATCTGAGCCTGACCATGACCATGACGCAGACGGTTTATATCGGAACTATGCAGTCATATCTGACAGATTTGCCCGATATTGAATAGTCCGGTCTGCGTCCGGAAAGATACGGACCCTTGAGAGGCCTTTTTATAACTATCTTGTGGGGTCTTGCGGAGATTGCGGCATTTAACAGTCTTTCCTCATCAGAGCAGGGCATCTCCAACTGCTGAAGAAGCTGAAATTTCTTTTTTATCAGAGCGCTTTTTTCCCGTGCAGGGAACATTGGATCAAGCAGTATAACATCCGGCGGCTCGGTAAGAGCCGCCATGGCGGAAATACTGTCTCCGTAGATAAGCTTCATCCTTGATGTAATATCGCAGAGCTCAGAGACAGCGGTGCTTCTGTCAAGAGCATCTCTGAGGAGTGCCGCAATAACGGAATCATATTCGTAGAGAATAACATTGAAGCCGGCTGCTGCCAGAAGCAGAGAATCCTCTCCCAATCCGGCGGTGGCGTCTATGGCTGTCAGGGGACGGTCAGACCTCTTGATGCGGGCTGCCCTGACTAACAGCTCGCTGCTCAGATTGTGGTGCCGCAGCCGTGGAAGCATATGAGTAAAATCAGCGTTCAGGGAAAGCCTGCCATCGGTAAGCACAAGACAGCTTTCAGTCCTTTCAAGCCTGAGACCTGCTCTTTCTGCTTCGTATATTGCTTTTTCGAAAATTTTGTTATCTGTATTCATAAGGCATAGATATCAGTATTGATAAGGCATAGATACCTGCGCTGATGAGGCATGGATATCCGTGTTGCTGAGGAATTGTCACCTGTATTTATCGGGCGTTTACACCTCGGTTTTCTTCGTAATTGTAATACAAACCGAAGAAAAAGGACAGACAATAAAGCTGAGGCATTCAGGATATACGCATTTGAAGTCAGGAAAAACAAGTCTGAACTCAGGATAAAAACAAGTCTGAACTTAGGGATAAAACACATTGCTGTTCAGGCAGCAAATAAACTGACATTCAGAAAAAAAGCTCTTGATGTTCAGGGTGATAAAAATATGTCGGAAAGGAAAAACATGAAAAAGAATAATGCGGGAAGGTTATTGGTTCTGTCTGTTGCGGCCATGCTCTGTATTGCTTCGGCAGCCTGCGGAAAAAAATCGGAAAAGGGTCAGGCTCCTTCGACAGCGTCGGATACAGTGACGGAAAGCATCAATGATCAGAAGCAAGAAGAGACATTGTCTTCTGATCAGGCAGGAGAACATTCCGATACTGAAGAAACAAGGATTACTGTGTATGAGAATAATGTATTCAGCGTCCGATTCATAGACGGGAGTTTTGAGATTGATGAAAGCAGGATAAATGAGGACACTGTAAGTTTTGTTTATTCCGGAGAATCCGAGCATCCTGTATCGCTGACTGTGAGTTATGAAGACGGCAGAAATGAGTCGGAAATTGTTTCAGAGGCATTAATAATCACAGATGATTCAAGAATCATAGTTAATGATAAAAGCAATGTATCCTTCACAGAGCAGGAAGTGAGTCTCATTCAGAAGGAGACTATCGGAGCTGACGGGATAGCATGTTATTCTACTCTGTATGTATTTCCGTATGCAAAAGGAAGCATCTGTATAGTAATAGAGGATTACTTTGAGGAAAACAATGATATTGCAATGAGCTTTTCCGGGGCAATGGAAATGCTTGTCAATACACTTTCCTTTAAGGAGCCGGGAAACGGTATTGCGGACATGGACGGAGAGGCTGATGCAGCCGCTGCTGAAAGCACAGCAGCAGGAATTGCAAACCCGTGGATAACGGGAACACAGACAGAGATAGAGACTGGGACAGGCCTGACACTTGCGGTACCAAAGACTGCCGAAAATGTCAGCTTCGCAATGCTTGAGGGAGAAAAAATGGAGCAGATGACCTTTGAGATCGAAGGTGTCAGCTACTGCGCCAGAGCAAAGGCAGGAGAAAACGAGGATATTTCAGGCATGTATTATGACTGGGAGCAGGAGGAGAACAGCATGGTTGCCTACTGCGACGCAGTGATAAAAACAGCCTTTGTCGGTGATGAAAAAGCCGAGGTCTGTATCTGGTACGATATGGTTCCGGGTGTGGCGTATTCTCTCAGCACATTGTGTAATAAGGATGAGAACTCAGACATTCGTGCAGTGGCAGAACAAGTTTTTGTGTCTCTTCAGGGGGATGCCGGCTGAAGCTCTCTGAAATGCGTAACGGTGACGGTAATACCGACAGATCAGTAGCTGTCGGTAAACCTGTGGACACCGTCACGATCCTTATAGGCGATGACGGTTGAAAGATTGACATTTTCAACACTTCTGAAGATATTCTTCTCAACAAACGGATTGGTCTTTTTGAGCTCTGCGATAAGATGCTTGATCTCAAGCCTCTTGGATGCAGAGCTTCCGTCGTCTCTGCATTCGGAGCAGGTCTCGGTAAATCTGCAGGCGCATTGCAGAAAACGCAGATCGTTGTAATCTCTCCAGTGAATAATGTCCTCCTCGCGGATCAGATACATAGGGCGGATCAGCTCCATGCCTTCGAAATTAGTGCTGTGAAGCTTCGGCATCATAGTCTGTACCTGACCGCCGTACAGCATTCCCATCAGAATAGTCTCGATCACATCATCAAAATGGTGTCCCAAGGCGATCTTGTTGCATCCAAGCTTCCTTGCCTGACTGTACAGGTGCCCTCTGCGCATTCTGGCGCAAAGATAACAGGGCGATTTTTCTACCTCATAAACTGCGTCAAAGATGTCGGATTCGAATACCGTTATCGGAATGCCCATCAGCGCTGCATTTGACTCTATAAGTCTGCGGTTGGGTTCAAGATATCCCGGATCCATTACAAGGAATTCCAGTTCAAACGGAAACTTATTGTGACGTTTAAGCTCCTGAAAGAGCTTGGCCATAAGCATGGAATCCTTACCTCCCGAAATGCATACCGCGATACGGTCTCCCTCGCGGAGCAT
>JAQXPY010000177.1 GCA_029100885.1 Clostridiales bacterium
GAATCTTCAGAATATCATCAAAGGCTCTGAAGTTTGCATACTCTTCAAAGCCTTTGTACCATTTTTCCTGCATATCCATCATTTTCTGATCATCCCTTTCCGCCAGGCTTGTCCTGTCCTTGCGCAGCGTTATTTCCAACCTGCTGCTTACAGCTAATAATACCATATTATTGAGCGTTATTGCGAGTTTCAAGCATTTCCCTGTTGGTTTTACGATGATTAACGAATTATTTTTCTGACGTTGGCCGAGTAATTGTTCCGACGATTGGCGAAACCGTGCAATACCTAAAACACCATCTGTGATATAATAATCCTGCTGAAGAATTGTAAAACTATAGATTTCCCTATATCTGTTTGCGTCTTCAGCATTCAGTCTGAGTATTATTATAAATGCCGGAGGCACCCATGATTTTCAGGATACCAAATCAGTCTATAACAAAATTTAACCAAAGCAGCGCTCCTTCATTCCCGAAATACACGTCGCAGATTATTAATCTTGCGAATCAGAACGCACAGGCTACGCGACCGCGTGCCGTAGGTCAGTTATCCGACCTGTTTCCGGAGTTTCTCAGCTCCTGCAAAACTCCGAGTTTGAAATATTGGGAATATTTTTATAACCAGCACCATCCTGACGCAATAAATGAAGCTGTTGACAGGATATGCTCCCAGCTTGACAATCTGAAGCAGGCTATGGAGCTGATCGACCGGGATATGGTCGAGGAATGGGTTAGAGATCTTATTATAAATAAGACCTACAACGGTTTGTATTTTCAGGAAGTGATACTTGCAGGCCTTGCAGAGCTCAAAGGCTCCTCCTACAGACTTGCCTCGCCGCATGAGGAAGCTAAGGGTATAGATGGTTTTGTAGGTAATACTCCTTATTCGATAAAGCCTGTCACATATAAGACAATGGACAGGCTTCCCGAATCAATTAATATTAAAATGATATATTATACAAAAACCAAAACAGGGCTGACTGTGGAGGTCAGGGATTGAGAATTCTCAAATGGATCCCGGGTGCTTTTCATATTCGCAAAGGACTGTGTTTCCGCTTCTGCTTATTGAAGCAAGTCTGTCTATTCCGATACCTGTCTCCTGTTTTGTTCTGACAGGAAACCGATGTGCCTCATTAACATAGCATCTTGCCTTCACATCCTCTGGCAGCGCTTCAATAAAATCAATATGCTTTCTGAGTCTGTTGTCAATAAACTGATTCAGGACTCTTGTTTCCTGCTCCATTTTTCCTAATGCGATTTCCGCTATCTCCTTATCAATATCCACACCGATACTGTTTCGTTTAGATATCATACAAGCTATGCCCGTTGTTCCAAGCCCGGCAAACGGATCAAGTACGGTATCGTCCTCCACGGAGTACATGTTTACAAGACGCAGCGGAATCTCAATCGGAAATGATGCATTTCTGTTTCGCAGGCTCGCTGTCTGCTTCATCTGCTGGGATGTTCCCTTGATCTCCCAAAGATCCGAAAACCAGATATTCCTTTCCTCCCAGAAATATGCGCTTTTCTGTCTTCGCGTTTTTTCTTCGCCTTTAAAGACCCTTTTTCCGCCTTTTCTGAATATCAGTATATATTCATGCTCATAGGTAACATATGCTCCTGCAGGATACATCCCGGAACCCATAAACTTGTTTGGAGCATTTGACTGTTTGCGCCAGATAATGTCGGGAAGCACACTGTATCCCATACCAATGAAAGAGTCAATGATCCTTGAATGGTTAGAGTACATTCGGAAGATTCCCCCGACTGTTCTGACCGCATCACCGATATTTATACAAACAAATCCGCTGTCTGCAAGTACTCTGTCACACTCCCTCCACACTCTGTCAAGTACGTCATGCATGCCGGAAAATGCTGCATTCCCGTCTCCGTTATTTAATGCGATCCCTATTTTCGGATCCTGATGTGAAAAAGTCTCATCCCACATTTCTATCATGGGATACGGCGGTGAGGTCACTATCAGGTCAACGCTCCCGGTCTCTATTTCGCTGAGATTGCTGCTGTCTGCTGAGATAATAGTATGCTTTGTCATTTGTCTGTTGCTTTCAGTATCCGAAAATCGCCGGCATGCTATAAACAGCCGGCGGTCTTCAATCTCTTGTTATATTACTGCTATTCGGTACTGTCCCTTGTATCAGCCGGGAATATGAAGACATATTTCCGGTTCCCGTTCTCTCATGCGTAAAGCGACAGTTACCTGTTATCCTCGATATACTTTGTGATGCTTCCGACACCTACAAGCTTCTCAGCCTTTCCGTCTTCGACACGTACCAATGTAGGCGCCTGCATGATGCGCAGCTTTCTTGCGATCTGCGGCTCGTTATCGGCATTGATAAGCGTATACTCTATTCCCGCCTCTCCAAGCTTCACCTTGGCTGTCGCACAGTTCGGGCATGTAGTAGTCGTAACAAGATACAGTCCGTCCGCCAGCACCGCTCCATCCGCTTTCTTCCCTGGAGCATCTGCTGTTTTAACTGCTGCGCCGACTGCCGCAGTCTCTGCAGTTGATACAGAAGCCTGTGCAGTTGCTGCTGCCGCTGCAGTTGCAGTTGTTTCCTCTGCCGAAGCTTCTGATGCTGATGCTAAAGCTGCAGATACGCCTGCAGGCTGTACATCATCGGCAACCCTCAGTGATGCGCGGCAGGAGCAGTAAGAAGCATTGATATCATACTCCAGTCTGTCCTCAAACTCCTGAGTCTTTCCATCATTCCAGTTCTGAACAGGTCTGTAGTAACCGGTTATACGGCTGTAGACCTCAGTCTTCTTTCCGCAGATCGGGCAGGTGCTGTGCTCACCCATCAGATAGCCATGATCCGAGCATACCGAATATGTAGGGCTGAGCGTGTAGTACGGCAGTCTGTAGTTCTCTGCGATGGTTCTCACCAGCTTTGCGGCCGCCTTCCAGTCAGGAAGCTTTTCTCCGAGGAAGGTATGGAATACAGTTCCGGATGTATACAGAGTCTGAAGCTCATCCTGAACATCCAGCGCATCAAATACGTCTGCTGTATAGCCTACAGGAAGATGTGAGGAGTTGGTGTAATACGGAACACCGCTTGCCTCATTTGCTGTGATGATATCCGGATACTTCTTTTTATCGTGCTTTGCCAGTCTGTATGCAGTAGACTCTGCCGGTGTAGCCTCGAGATTATAGAGGTCTCCGTAAAGCTCCTGATAATCAGACAGCTTCTCTCTCATATGGTTGAGAACCTTAACCGCAAACTGCTGTGTCTCTTTATGAGTAAGATCCTTTCTGAGCCATGCGGCATTAAGTCCTGTCTCATTCATTCCCACGAGTCCGATCGTTGAGAAATGATTCTCAAAGCTTCCGAGATATCTCTTGGTATAAGGATACAGTCCCTGTTCCAGCAGCTTGGTGATGACCTCTCTTTTAACTCTCAGAGAACGGGCGGAAATGTCCATCATATGATCCAGTCGTCTGAAGAATTCCTTCTCATCCTTTGAAAGGTATGCAATACGAGGAAGATTGATCGTCACAACTCCGATAGAGCCTGTTGACTCGCCTGAACCGAAGAAGCCTCCCGATTTCTTACGAAGCTCTCTGAGATCCAGCCTCAGACGGCAGCACATGGAACGAACGTCCGAAGGCTCCATGTCCGAATTGATGTAATTTGAAAAATAAGGAGTTCCGTACTTTGCGGTCATTTCAAAGAGAAGTCTGTTATTCTCGTTGTCCGACCAGTCAAAATCCTTGGTGATGCTGTAGGTAGGAATAGGATACTGGAAGCCTCGTCCGTTGGCATCTCCTTCGATCATGATCTCGATGAAGGCCTTATTGACCATATCCATCTCACGCTTGCAGTCCTTATATTTAAAATCGACCTCTTCTCCTCCGATGATGCAGTTCATCTCCGCCATATCTGCCGGAACCGTCCAGTCCAGAGTAATGTTGGTGAACGGCGACTGGGTTCCCCATCTGGACGGAGTGTTGACACCGTAAACAAAGGACTGAATGCACTGCTTCGTCTCCTTATATGTAAGGTTGTCTATCTTGACAAACGGCGCAAGGTAAGTATCGAAGGATGAGAAGGCCTGTGCTCCTGCCCACTCGTTCTGCATGATGCCGAGGAAATTCACCATCTGGTTGCAAAGTGTGGAAAGATGCCTTGCAGGAGAAGAGGTGATCTTGCCCGGGATGCCTCCGAGACCTTCCTTAATAAGCTGCTTCAGAGACCATCCTGCGCAATAGCCTGTAAGCATTGACAGATCATGAAGATGAATATCTGCTCCGCGATGGGCATTTGCTATCTCCTGATCATAGACCTCCGATAGCCAGTAGTTCGCCGTAACTGCTCCTGAGTTGGACAGAATCAGTCCGCCTACGGAATAGGTGACGGTTGAGTTCTCCTTAACTCTCCAGTCGTTGATCTTAAGATAATTGTCGATAACATCCTTATAGTCGAGGACAGTCTGGGAAACATTTCTCAGAGATTCATGCTGCTTTCTGTACAGGATGTATGCCTTGGCCACATCTGTATATCCCGCCTGCTCCAGTACATGCTCTACAGAGTCCTGGATATCCTCGACTCCGATAGTGTCCTCATGCATCTTGCTCTGGAAATCAGCCGTAACTCTGAGCGCCATAAGCTCCAGAATATCGTTATTATAAGTCTTGCCTGTGGCAATGAAGGCCTTCTTCATTGCCTCTGCTATCTTCTGAAGCTCAAAACCAACAACGCTTCCGTCTCGTTTTGTAACATTTATCATAAAATACTCCTTAACAAAAACTCATGTTTAACCACTCTGATCCAAAATGAACGGTGCTCTTTGATTATAGCACCGTTCATTTTGAATACAATATATTTGTATGTTTTTTTAAAAGACATACAAGATGTTGTGTTTGCGACATCCGCAGATCCGCATAAAAAAGTCGGAAGAAAGCTTGCTTTCGAACGACTTTGAAAATGCGGATGTGGAGGGATTCCTCCCGCATGAGCAGCGTCTGACACAGTCAGCGGTGCGAATGGCGGATGTCGCAAACCTTCCTCCTCCCGCAGATCCGCATAAAAAGTCGGAAGAAAGCTTACTACATCCTGCTCTTGCAGAAGTTCGCCTCCCTGCGTGCCGCCTCATCCTCCGGAAAATGCGCCAGATACTCGGTCAGTATCTTATATGCCTCCTCAAATTCCCCTATGTACTCGGCACATACGGCCTTGTTAAAGGTTGCCGCCTGCCCTGTGATAGTTCCGTCCAAAACCGCATATTCCGAAAATGCATCATAGGCGTCCGCATATTTTCCTGCATTAAACAGCTCTGCTGCTTTCCGGATATTATCCAGTGTCTCAAGCTCTTTTTTCAGCTCCCGGCATCTCTCCTTCTCTGTGCTTTCCTCAAGAAGCTCAGACAGCGCGGTAAAGGTATCCTTTGCCGCATCATAATCTCCGGTGCGGATCTCACATTCTCCCCGGTATTCAAGGATATCAAGCTGCAGCTGCGAAACCTGTCCGTCAGACGCCGTAAGCGCCTCGTTCAGCTTTTCTATTGCTCCCTGATAATCCTGCTGCTCATACAGGGCTATTGCCTGTTCTCTGAGTTCATATTTGTCAGGACCCTTTGAGCATCCGCAGATCGCAATGACCAGCATTGCCGTCACAGCAGTATACCGGAGGCTCCTATGTGTGACTGCTCTGTTTTTTTTTGTTTTATTACTCAGATCTTCATGCTTCATATTTCTTCCGCACTTTGATCTCTCCATAAGCTCCATCCGGTTCCTCCTCAGCCCGTGCTGCCGAAGCCGCCGTTTCTGGTCTCCCGGGCACTGTCATCTTCGGTTATGCCAAAGCATAAAAGCACCCCCTGGGCAAAGGCATCTCCGGCCTTCAGCTCAAGGCTCTTTCCCTCACGGCTGTCATTTATCATCGGAACAAAAATATGACCCTCGTTATCACTGAAATAATAATCACTGTCTATTACTCCGACGGTATTATTGAGCTGAAATCTGAATTTTGAACCCAGACCGCTCCTGGGCATGATAAACAGACAGTATTCCTCATTCATCCTGACCCTTATTCCGGTAGGGATCTTTATACTCTCCCCCGGCATCAGGGAAATATCCACAGGAGTGATCAGATCGTATCCTGCGGAGCCCGATGTTGCTCTCGTTGGAATCGTTACTCTTTCGTAAGCTTCATCGGTCTCAGCTGCTGTCTTATCCGGGAAGAGCCTGCGAAAATCCTCCTCCCATCTGCTTACGGATATCTTTTCAAATCTCGCTATTCTTTTCATAATCATTCATCTTCCCCGGGCGGCAAAATATCCTTTAGTTCCAGCTGGACCTCATCACTGATCCTTGACTCCGCCGCCTCGTCGGTTTTTGGCATTCCATATTTGTTTTCAATACCGAATCTTCTGTAAAATTCATCTGTGGGACAAAATACCGAAGGTCTTCCCGGTACATTAAGCTTTCCGGTTTCTTCTATCAGCCCGTATTCAATAAGCTTATTGACAGCAAAGTCTGACTTCACACCTCTGATTTTTTCTATGTCCATCCTTGTTGCCGGCGACTTGTTCGCCACTATGGCAAGTGTCTCCAGAAGAACATCCGAAAGCTCCGGCTTCTTATGGGAGGAGACTACCTCCGTCAGATTTTCAAAATACTTTGGATTGGAGCAAAGCTGATATTTCCCATCTATCTCTCTGATCAGCAGGGCATTGTTATCCCTGTCCATTTTCTTCATTAACTGAACAACGGCTCTTTCAGCTGTCCCTGCATCTGTACCGCAGGCCTTTGCGAGCTCGGCGGGACTGACTGCTCTCGACAGCGTAAACAACACTGCTTCGATAATATTGTAATACTCATTTCTGTCTTCGCCCAGCTCCAGACTGAGCTGAACAGGGTCCGAAAAAACGCACATATGTTAAATATCCTCTATACTGCTGAGATCGATGTCGTCAAAGCTTTCACCGGACTCCACCTCAACACTTATATCTCCGTCTATATCCTCCTGACGGACGCTGACCTTTCCCATTCTGATCAGCTCAAGTACGGCAAGAAATGATACCACGACCTCTGTTTTATCAGCCTCCGGACTCAGCATTTGCCTGAAAGAAAAGCTTCTGTGCTTTTTGGCATAGCTCACCATTCCCCTGATGCAGTCCGACAATGCCAACCTGTGTTTTTTTATTACCCCGAAGAATCTCTGCTGTGCAGTGTTTTCGGCAGCATTCATCCTTATGATCAGCTTTTCGTATGTGCTTCTCAGAAGCTCAGCGGATATCCCCGATAAAAGCTCATCCAGATCCACAGGCGGCACATATGCCTTCAGCTCCTCCGGGAGCTCCGAATCCCTGAAGCAGAACCGATCGGCATACTCCTCGTACAGTCTCAGCTGTCCGGCAATAAACTTGTACCTCTTGTATTCTAAAAGTCTTCTTGTCAGTTCCGCCCTTGGATCGTCATCCTCACCCTCTTCATCCTCCTGATCCTCTATCGGCAGCAGCATCCTCGCCTTGATATCCAGCAGCATCGATGCCATAACCAGGAAGTCCGACATGATATCCAGATCCTTCTCCTCCATTGCGCTGATATAGCTGAGATACTGATCTGTGATCTCCATGATAGGTATATCATAGATATCGATCTTGTTTTTCTCGATCAGCTGCAAAAGAAGATCCAAAGGACCGTCAAAATTCAGTTTTTCAAGTCTGTATTTCGGTTCTGACATTTATATGTTCCGCTGATAATATCTATTATGCCGAGCTCCGGCAGATCATTGAATCTGATATGAAAGGTATGAGTCCCCAGGCCTCTGCTTACCACCATGTCAGTACCATCATATCTGTGAATGCCTGAGCATTCCGAACAGAAGAACTGATACTGCGGGGACATAAGTCCCCTTCCTCCCGGAAGCCGTACAGTTCCTCCGTGAAAATGGCCGGAGATCACCAGATCCGCTCCCCAGAGCGATGCTTCCTTCAAATAGAGCGGAGTATGCATCAGAAGCACATTGAAATAACGCCTGTCCGGAATACCAAGCTTTCCGATCAGATATTTTTCCGGCATTTTCGTTTTTTCACCCAAAAACGGAAGCTGCTTTCTGTAATATTCCAGCGAAGGCTCTGCAGCATATATCCTGACATCGCCGATACTGATACAGCTGTCCTCCAAAAAGATCACACCTGATTTTTCCAGTAAAGCTCTGAAGTCCGCATATTCCCGACTGAACTTTTCTCTGAATCGGGTCTCATGATTTCCCGGAGCATACAATACCGTGTACTCCGATGCCAGGATTTGTGCCAACGCTGCGGCTCTATATGTTTCCGGTGCAAGGTCGCTGCCGCCTCTGACGGTAATAATATCTCCACCCAGAACAACAAGCTCCGGTGACTGACTGCGTACAGCACGGACAAGCCGGTCTGTCATATTTCCGAAGCTGAGATAATCATGAACATCAGAAATATAGGCTATCCTGACGGAATCGGATGCTCTGTCTGAATCCAGCATCCTGACAGGCTCTCCTTTTCTGACGGGATCGCCTTTACTGCTCCCGGAGCTCCTTTTGATATCCAACCCCTCTCCGGAGCCTGATGCTCCTTTCGGACCTATCCTGTAATGTTCTATTTTTAACTGACGCCGCTCCCATTCACTTCTTGCTGCAAATATAATGCTGCAGAAAAAAATGATGAGGGCGGCGCTTAAAATGTATGTCATCATATATGCTCCCAAGCGGAATCGAACCGCTATCTACAGCTCCGGAGGCTATCGTTCTATCCATTATACTATGAGAGCGAATAATATTCGTTCCGCCGGAGGATATTGCTGCAACAGAACAATTTATCCTCTGTCGGAATGTGTTTGACAGGTCAGCTGTCCGGCACAGAGCTGAACAGCCGCCTGTTTATACATGAATAATTGTAACTGTTCTGAACAGTTACGAAAAAAATTATTTATTGTAGTTTACGATGCTGCCGAAATCTGTCTTAAGGGATGCTCCGCCGATAAGACCTCCGTCGATATCAGCCATTGACAGAAGCTCTGCGGCGTTCTGAGCATTCATAGAGCCGCCGTAAAGGATACGGATGTTTTCCGCTGTCGCTTCATCATAAAGCTCTGCAATATAACGGCGGATATCAGCACATACCTCCTCTGCCTGCTCTGAGGTAGCTGTTACGCCTGTACCGATGGCCCAGATAGGCTCATAGGCGATAACGACATCTGCCGCATCCGCTGCGGAAACACCGTTAAAAGCCGTTCTTATCTGATCTCTGATAAGCGACAGAGTAAGTCCCTGCTGCCTCTGCTCCAGTGACTCTCCGCAGCATACGATCGGTATCAGCTTATGCTCGAGAGCCTTGACGAGCTTCTTATTGATATCCTCATCCGTCTCTCCAAAGTAGCCTCTCCTCTCGGAATGACCCATGATCACATACTTTACGCCTGCATCTGTCAGCATAGCCGCAGATATCTCACCGGTGTATGCTCCCTTCTCTTCAAAGTAAAGGTTCTGAGCTCCGATAGCTACATTGCTGCCCTTAACAGCTTCAACTGCAGGAACGATATCAATAGCCGGCACACAGTAGCATACATCTACTTCGTCGTTCTTTACAAGACCCTCCAGCTTTTCAATGAGCTCCAGCGCCTCGCTCGGGGTCATATTCATCTTCCAGTTTCCGGCAATCAGTTTTCTGCGCATATTATTTCTCCTGAATAGCAACAACACCCGGAAGCTCTCTTCCCTCAAGATACTCAAGGGATGCTCCGCCGCCTGTGGATACATGTGTCATCTTGTCCGCAAAGCCCAGCTTTTTGACTGCAGCAACAGAGTCGCCTCCGCCTACTACAGTAATAGCCTCTGTCTGTGAAAGAGCTTCCGCAACCGCAAAGGTTCCCTTAGCGAGCTCAGGGTTTTCAAATACTCCCATAGGACCGTTCCATACTACCGTCTTTGCATTTCTGATCTCATCTGAGAAAAGTCTGATAGTCTCAGGTCCGATATCCAATCCGAGCTCGTCATCGGCTATACTGTCACATGAGGTATATCTGATCTCAATTGCTGCATCGATCGGATCCGGGAAGGTCTTTGCAACCGCTGTATCAACAGGAAGAAGAAGCTTCTTGCCGAGCTTCTCGGCCTTTGCCAGCATTTCCGCACAATAATCGATCTTGGTGTCATCCAGAAGTGACTTCCCGGTATTGAGTCCCTTTGCCTTAAGGAAGGTATACGCCATTCCTCCGCCTATGATAAGCGTATCGCACTTCTCAAGAAGATTTGAGATAACATTGAGCTTGTCCGCCACCTTTGCTCCGCCGAGAATAGCTACAAACGGACGCTCCGGGTTCTCCACTGCGTTGCCGAGATACTCGATCTCCTTGAGCATAAGATATCCCACAGCGTTTTCCTTGACAAAATCCGTAACGCCAACTGTTGAGCAGTGTGCTCTGTGTGCTGTTCCGAAGGCGTCATTTACATATACATCACAGAGAGATGCAAGATCTCTGGAAAATGCCTCTGCGTTCTTCTCCTCCTCAGGTCTGAATCTGGTATTCTCAAGAAGGATGATATCTCCGTCCTGCATTGCCTCTGCAGCCGCTCTTGCATTCGGTCCTACAACCTCAGGATCCGCAGCAAATTTAACCTCTTTTCCGAGCAGCTCGGAAAGTCTTACCGCTACCGGAGCAAGAGAAAGCTCAGGCTTGAATGTTCCCTTAGGCTTGCCGAGATGTGAGCAGAGAATAACCCTGCCGCCGTCTTCTGCCAGCTTCCTGATCGTAGGAAGAGCTGCCACTATACGGTTGTCATCAGTGATCCTGCCTTCCTTCATAGGAACATTGAAATCACACCTTACAAGTACCTTCTTACCCTTTACCTGAATGTCATCAACCGACTTCTTGTTGAGCTTTGCCATATTGTTTATATCCCCTTATTCTTCAATTTTTTCTTCAAGTTTCTTCAATGATTACTGCCTGAATGAAATGATGCCTTCCCCTGAAAGAATATCCTTCATCATTCTCAACACCTTGCCCCTGTGGGAAATGGCGTTCTTTTCCTCCTCGGACAGCTCTCCCGAGGTTCGTCCGAGCTCCGGCAGATAAAAGATAGGATCATATCCAAAGCCCTCACTGCCTCTGGACTCATGGGCAATGCGTCCTCTCATTTCTCCCTCTGCATCAAAAATCCTGCCGTTCTCATCTATCGCCGATATATGACATACAAAGCCCGCTCCTCTTTCCTCCTCGGGAACGTCCCGAAGTCTGTCAAGTATGGCTCTGTTTTTTATCACATAGGAGGTGTCATGTCCCATATATCTGGCGGAATGCACTCCCGGCTCTCCGCCAAGGCAGTCGATACACAGTCCGCTGTCATCGGCCATAATGACAGTATCCTTCATATCACTGCGCTTATTGAGTATATCATAGATCTCCATGATCTTGATACGGGCATTTTCACCAAAGCTGCTTCCGTTTTCCTCCGCCTCAGAGCTGAGACCCAGATCCTTTAGTGACAGGATCTCGGCATCAACATCCGCAAGAATATCCCTGATCTCCCTGATCTTCCCGGCATTGCCGGTAGCAAACACGATTCTCATTGTAACACATTTTCCTTCCGTTTTGCCGGTTTCTCACCAAAATATGAATAAAAGTATGTTTTCATCATACCGTTATAGATCTTACGATTCTTATCCGCCTTTCTGCCTATATATTTTTCGGCATCCTCATAGGCCGTTATCAGAAACATGCTCCAGTCATCCAGCTGAGAATACTTTTCTCCGATCGTTCTGTACAGCTCAGGCATGTTTTCCTTTTCGTCCAGTCTCTCTCCGTAAGGCGGATTTGTAATGATAAAGCCGTATTTTTTCGGATGGCTGAGCTGAATGAGCTCCCTCCTTTGAAGATGGATCAGCTCCGACACTCCGGCCATTGCGGCATTGTCCCTTGCAGCCTTTACCGCTTCAGCATCAATATCATAGCCCTGAATATCAGGTCCGCTGCCCTGAACAGCTCTCATGCCGTCAGCCTTCAGATCCCTTGCCTCATCATAGGCATCATACCATCGCTGTCTCTCTATAAGATTGCTCCATGAGGTCGCAGCAAAGTTTCTCTCCATTCCCGGAGCGATTCCCGCCGCCATCATTGCTGCTTCAATACAAAAGGTACCTGAACCGCAGAAGGGATCTATAAGGATCCTGTCTTTATTCCACGGAGTCAGCATTATCAGCGCTGCCGCAAGAGTTTCTGTTATCGGCGCCTTTACCGTCGCCTTCCTGTAGCCCCTTTTATGGAGGCTTTCTCCGCTGGTGTCTATACCGATCGTGATTATATCCTTGTATGCCGATACCCTGAGAGCATATGAAGGACCGTCCATAGGCAGACGCTGATCTTCACGCCCGTATGCCCTTTGCAGTCTCCTGACGACCGCCTTTTGAATGATAGTCTGAAAGTCCCTCGGAGAGAAAAGCTTCGATCTGACCGAGGCCGCCTTGGCTACCCAGATTTTTCCGTTCCACGGGATGTATTTTTCCCACTCTACGGCATAGACCTTTTCAAACAGCTCATCCCAGCTGCATGCCCTGAACTCACAGGCTCTGACCAGTATCCTTTCAGTGGTTCTTAAAAAAACATTGGCTCTGCATATGGTGCTCTCGTCTCCGGCAAATACGACTTTTCCGTCTGAGACCTCGAGTATTTCACAGCCGAGCCCTGATAATTCTTTTTTTGTGCATACCTCAAGTCCGAAATGGCACGGTGCGATAAGCTCGTATCTCATCGCCCACCTCGTCCTGTTCTGCCCAGCAGCCACATGATGAGCATCACCATGCAGACAGGTATCAGTATGGGACTGAGAGCTCCGATAACAGCTCCTATCACAGAGAAGATGCAGAAAAAGATAAGCATTCCGAGTATTAGAGAGAAGCAGCCCATGTTGTAAACATGTATTCCGTTTCCTCCGAAGCCCTGCCTCTGTTCCTGTGTATCGTATGCACCCGAGGACTCACCAGACGTACTCTGACCGTATCCGTTCTGACCGAACGAGCTCCGGTCATCGTCTGCCCCGAAGCCTCTGTTCGATCCTCTTCCGTAAACGTCCCCTGAATAATCAATATCATCCGCTGAGCCCGGAATGCCGTCCGGACCGCTCTTCTTTGCGTCTATCACCGTTCTGGCAATAAGCTGCGGATCTCCGAGCTCATCAATGACCGACTCTGCGCTCCTTCCGCCGGCACTTTCGGAATCGATGTAATCGGAATAATACTGTACCTCTGTCCTTACAAGCTGCTCAGGCAGCTCATAGGACAGATATTCTCTCAGTTTTGCAAGAAATTCTCTCTTACTCATCTTTTCTCCAAAATTATTCCTGTTCCGCTATTCCGATGCCAAGATCACTGAGCTGCTTCGGATCCACCTCGGAAGGCGCTCCCATCATGGCATCCGAGGCATCCTTCAGCTTAGGGAATGCCATAACATCACGGATACTCTCCGCTCCTGCCATCCACATTGCAACTCTGTCCAGACCGTAGGCGAGTCCGGCATGAGGCGGCACTCCGTACTTGAAGGCCTCAAGCAGGAATCCGAACTGGCTGTTTGCCTGCTCCGGTGTAAAGCCCAGCACCGAAAGCATCTTCTCCTGAATGTCGGCCTGATGAATACGCACACTTCCTCCGCCTATCTCTGTCCCGTTAAGAACAATATCATAGGCCTTAGCTCTGACTCTGCCCGGGTCGGAATCGATATACTGCCAGTCCTCATCCATAGGCATAGTAAAAGGATGATGCATTGCAGTAAAGCGCTGCTCCTCCTCGCTCCACTCTAACAGAGGGAACTCTGTGACCCAAAGGAATTTCCATGCTGTTTTATCGATAAGCTCCAGCTGTTTTCCAAGCTCCAGTCTGACATTTCCCAGTACGTTTCTGACAATACTCAGCTTGTCTGCGGCAAATACAAGCAGATCGCCCTGCTCTCCGCCCATGGCACCGATAAGCGCCTCTGTCTGCTCCGGTGTCATAAATTTTGCAAAGGAACTCTTATGAGCGCCGTTTTCTCCGCAGCCCACGCACAGATATGCCAGTCCCTTTCCTCCGAAGAGCTTTGCCACCTCGGTAAGTGCATCGATCTTCTTTCTCGGCATGTGTCCCTGACCCGGTACTCTTATGCCGCGTACAGCGCCTCCCGCCTCGACAGCATTTTTAAATACAGCAAAATCAAAGCTGCCGGCAAGCTCCGTGACATCAGTAATAGGAAGACCGAAGCGAAGATCAGGCTTATCAGAGCCGTAGACATCCATGGCTGTCTTCCATGTCATTCTCTGGATAGGCAGCTCCACATCCACATTAAGCACAT
>JAQXPY010000178.1 GCA_029100885.1 Clostridiales bacterium
CCTCGTGAAGAAGCAGAGAATAGGAATACCTAAGCTGCTTAAGAATGTTATCCGCTGCAGGAATCCGAGATGCATCACCTCGGTGGAGCAGGAGCTGGATCAGGTATTCAAGCTTACGGCTCCGGAGAAAAAGATATACAGATGTCTTTATTGCGAGACAAAGGCAGGAAAGCAGTAAGCATTTTCCGAAAGTAAAATGCACAAGACCGCTTGCCACAGGGCATAAGAACCGGTCAACGGTCGGGGATAAATACAACAATATGGAGAAAATGAATATGAAAAAAGTCGGAATAGTAATGGGAAGCGACAGTGATCTTCCTGTAATTCAGAAGGCTGTGGATATACTCAGGGAGCTGGAGGTACCTTATGAGGTACATATTTATTCTGCGCACAGGACACCTGAGGAGGCAAAGAGCTTTGCAGCCTCAGCCAGGGAGAAGGGCTTCGGTGTAATGATCGCGGCGGCTGGTATGGCTGCTCATCTGGCAGGCGCTGTTGCGGCAAACACTACTCTGCCGGTTATCGGAATCCCGTGCAAGGGCCCTGTGTTTGACGGGATGGATGCGCTTCTTTCGACGGTGCAGATGCCTTCGGGAATTCCGGTGGCTTCGGTGGCCGTAAACGGCGGTGCAAATGCGGCGCTGCTGGCAGCACAGATCCTCGCGGTAGAGGACAGCGCCCTTGCGGCAAAGCTGGACGCAAAGAGAGCTGCTGATGCAGCAAAGGTACTGGCAAAGGACAGAGATATTGCCGCTTCGCTTTGATGCCTCTCCCGGACAGGATATTGTTGTCCTGCATTTTTCGTGAGTACTGATTGTATTTAATCGAGTTATAGAAATGTGTATTTGTAGGACATAACGTTCTGTGTTATATTATTAAAATCGTTATTATTTTGTATATGGCGGAAAGGATGTAAGTATCGTCTCATGTTTTCCGGTCGTTCCGTCATAACAATTACTCTTTAGGAGGTCTTAAATGGGAGGATTTTTTGGAGCGGTATCCAAAAAGGATGTTGTTCTCGATGTCTTTTTCGGAACTGATTATCACAGCCATCTCGGTACGAAAAATGCCGGCATGGCTATCTGGAGTACCGAACAGGCATTTCAGAGACAGATCCACTCTATTGCAAATACACCTTTTCGTACTAAATTTGAGAACGATCTTCAGGATTTCAGCGGCACAAGCGGCATCGGCTGTATAAGCGATTCAGATCCTCAGCCGCTGCTCGTCCGTTCCCATCTCGGAATATATGCCATTTCCACAGTCGGAGCAGTCAATAATGCAGAAGAGCTGGTGAACAGCTATTTTGCCGATCACAGACATCAGTTTATGGCCATGAGCTCAGGTGATGTCAATACTACAGAGCTGGTGGCGGCTCTTATCAATGAGGGAGAGAGCATTGCCGACGGTATCAGAAGAGCTCAGGAGTTGATCAAGGGCTCTATGACCATCCTGATTCTTACCTCAGAGGGCAAGATAATCGCCGCAAGGGATAAGTTCGGAAGACTACCGGTGCTTGTAGGCAGGAACGATGAGGGACACTGCGTTTCCTTCGAATCCTTCGCATATCACAAGCTCGGCTATACCGATGCCTATGAGCTCGGTCCTGGTGAGATCGTCTGCATCGATCAGGAAAATATCGAATCGCTTCAGGCGCCGGGCAGTGAAATGAAGATCTGCGGATTTTTATGGACCTACTACGGATATCCTAACTCCAACTATGAGGGCAGAAACGTTGAGCTCATGCGTTATGAAAACGGAGCTCTTATTGCCAAGCAGGATATGGAGAACGGCAACTTCCCGGATGTGGATTTTGTTGCGGGAGTGCCGGATTCGGGACTTCCTCATGCGATAGGCTATGCCAACTATTCCCACAAGCCTTTTGCAAGACCGTTTGTCAAATACACGCCTACCTGGCCGCGTTCTTTTATGCCGCCTAATCAGTCGGTAAGAGATCAGGTTGCCAGAATGAAGCAGATACCTGTCCCTGAGCTCATCAAGGACAAAAAGCTGCTGTTTGTAGATGATTCCATAGTCAGAGGCACTCAGCTTCAGGGCACTGTGGATTTTCTCTATGAGTCCGGAGCAAAGGAGGTGCATATGCGTTCCGCATGTCCGCCTATCATGTTCTCATGTAAGTATCTGAATTTCTCAAGAGGCAATTCCGATATGGACCTGATCGCCAGAAGAACCATTCAGGAGCTGGAGGGAGACGAGGGACAGAAGCACCTTGAGGAATATGCGGATGCATCTACGGAGAGAGGAAAGTGCATGCTGAAAACGATCTGTGAGAAGCTGGGCTTTGATTCCCTCGGCTATCAGTCGCTGGACGGCGTGCTCGAGGCAATAGGCATTGACCGCAGCAAGGTATGCACCTACTGCTGGACCGGTAAAGAATAAATTCAAAATAATTGGAATATTGAAAGGACCATACCATGATCAATTCACATTCAGCCGCTTATGCGGCAGCCGGAGTTAATATTGAGGCAGGCTACGAAGGCGTAAAGCTTATGAAGAAGCATGTTGAGAGAACCTTCATTGACGGTGTAGTATCGGATATCGGAGGCTTCGGAGGTCTGTTCAGACCTGATATCACAGGAATGACAGAGCCTGTGCTTGTTTCCGGCACCGACGGTGTAGGTACCAAGCAGCGTATTGCGCAGATCATGGGAAAGCATGATACTGTGGGAATCGACTGCGTTGCCATGTGCGTTAACGACGTTATCTGCGTAGGAGCAAAGCCGATATTCTTCCTTGATTATATCGCCATCGGAAAGAATGATCCTGTCAAGGTTGCCGAGCTGGTTTCGGGTGTGGCAGAGGGCTGTGTCCAGTCGGGCTGTGCGCTTATCGGCGGTGAGACCGCTGAGCATCCCGGCACCATGGCTGCAGACGATTATGATCTCGCAGGATTTACTGTGGGTATCGTTGACAAGAAGGATATTATTGACAAGAACAGGATGAAGCCGGGCGATGTAATAGTTGCACTTGCCTCAAGCGGTATCCATTCCAACGGATACTCCCTTGTTCGTAAGGTATTCGATATAGAAAACGCTGACCTTGAGAAGTATTATGATGAGCTGGGAGCAAAGCTTGGAGAGACGCTTCTGACTCCTACAAGGATATATGTAAAGCCGGTCCTCAAAGCGCTTGCAGCATCCGACATTCACGGTATCAGTCATATTACAGGCGGAGGCTTCTATGAGAATATTCCGAGATCGGTGCCTGACGGTCTTTGTGCCTCAGTAGAAAAGAGCAAGATAGTTGTTCCGCCTGTATTCAGTCTGCTTCAGAGGGAGGGCGGTATCGATGAGAGAGACATGTTCAACACCTATAACATGGGAGTGGGCATGAGCATTATCGTTTCCCAGGAAACTGCCGACGAGTGCGTCAGAACCCTTAAGGCAGAGGGTGAGAATGCCTATATTATCGGTGAGATAACAGCAGCGGCGGATGACAACAAGATCATCATCAGAGACTGAGTAACGGCACCGGGCTGAGTAATGGCACACGGGATGAGTAATGATACCGGGCTGAGTAATGATACCGGGCTGTGTAATGATACCGGGCTGTGTAACGGCACCGGGATGAAAAAGGATATCGGGATGAAAAAGGACAGTAAGATCACCAGGATAGCTGTGCTTGTTTCAGGAGGAGGAACCAATCTGCAGGCATTGATAGATGCCGAAAGGAGCGGGCTCCTGAAGAGCGGACATATCTGCCTTGTGGTATCAAACAATAAGGATGCCTATGCTCTTCAAAGAGCTGAAAAGGCAGGCATTGCCTCCGCTGTGGTGCTGCTTTCCGAATGCGGCAGGCAGCAGAGCGTTTTTGAGGACAGGCTGCTGTCTGTTCTCAGAGAGCATGAGGCGGATATGATCGTGCTGGCGGGATTCATGAGCATTCTCACCGAGAGATTTATTTCCGCTTACAGAAACAGGATAATCAATGTTCACCCTTCCCTTATTCCGTCTTTCTGCGGCAAGGGCTATTACGGGCTGCATGTACACGAAGCGGCGCTTGAGTACGGAGTAAAGGTGTCCGGAGCAACTGTTCATTTTGTAAATGAGATCCCGGACGGAGGAAGGATCATACTTCAGAAGGCAGTAGCTGTCAGAAGCGGTGATACGCCGGAGATCCTTCAGAAGAGGATCATGGAGCAGGCAGAGTGGAAGATACTGCCGAGAGCCGCGGAGAAGGTCGCAGCCATGATAGCTTCGGGGAAGCTTCCGGAATGATGCTTTAATTTTTCGGAACAGATAATTATTCAGACATATCCATGCTCTCATGCTGAAGGGTCTTCGGCATCCGGGATCCCGGATATAGTCTCTTTACATCAGAATCAATGAACGGAGAGCACATAAGAATGAATGTATATGAGATCGGATCGATAACCGAAAAGCTTTCTAACAATACATATCCGGGAAGAGGCATCATCCTCGGCATTACACCGGACGGAACTAAGAAGGTAGCCGCTTATTTTATTATGGGAAGAAGCGTAAACAGCAGAAACCGGATCTTTAAGACCGAGGAGGACGGTATCAGCACCGAAGCCTTTGATCCTTCGCTGCTTTCCGATCCTACTCTTATCATATACCATCCGGTAAGGGAGGCAGGCAAGGAGCTGATTGTTACAAACGGGGATCAGACCGATACTGTGGCCGACGGGCTCAGACTCGGAAGCACCTTTGAGGGAGCTCTCAGAACACGCAGATTTGAGCATGACGGTCCAAACTGGACCCCGAGGATATCGGGTCTGCAGCATGAGGACGGCAGCTATGCCATGTCCATACTTAAATCAGCAGATCCTGAGGGCAGCGCGTGTGTAAGGCAGTTCTTTGAGTATCCTGCCATAACCGGTCTCGGACATTTCCTGCATACATATGTGACGGACGGAGATCCTATTCCTACTTTTACCGGAGAGCCGGAGCGGGTGGGCATGTATGACGATATAGACGAGTTTACAGATGCTATCTGGAACAGTCTCAATGAGGCAAACAGGATATCCCTGTTTGTGCGTTATACCGATATTGAAGACGGATCATACGAGCAGAACATTATCAATGCTCATGAAGCCTGAGTGCCTCATGACAGTAAGGCTTTTTTACAGCTCAAGGCTGCAGCAGCTTTACGGGCATCATTATGAGATGCGTTTTTACAGGCATCATTATGAGCTGTGCTTTTACAGTCATCATTTCAGATGTGCTTTATCAGGCGTAAGACAACAGTATTTTTTTTCAGGGGTGTACAGATATGAAAGAGCTTCAGCTTAAGTACGGCTGCAATCCTAATCAGAAGCCGGCAAGGATCTTTATGAAGGACGGATCGGAGCTGCCTGTAGAGGTGCTTAACGGACGTCCGGGTTATATCAACTTTCTTGATGCCTTCAATTCATGGCAGCTTGTAAAGGAGCTTAAGGAGGCCACCGGACTTCCGGCTGCCGCTTCGTTCAAGCATGTTTCTCCGGCCGGAGCTGCTGTCGGGCGTGAGCTTTCTGATATCGACAGACAGATATATTTTGTTGAGCCGGATGCCGAACTCAGTCCTGTCGCCTGCGCCTATATCAGAGCCAGAGGAGCCGACAGGCTCTGCTCCTACGGAGACTGGGCTGCTCTTAGCGACACCTGTGATGCGGCGGTGGCAGCATATCTGAAGGAGGAGGTCTCCGACGGAATCATTGCTCCGGATTACACACCGGAAGCGCTGGAGATACTTAAGTCCAAGAAGAAGGGCGGCTATAACATTATCAAGGTGGATCCTGCCTATGTTCCTGCAAGCGAGGAGCTGAAGGATGTTTTCGGTGTGACCTTTGAACAGGGACATAACGATTTCAGGATAGACAGATCGCTTTTTTCAAACATCGTATCGGAAAACAAGGAGCTTCCAGAGGAGGCTGTCATTGATATGATCGTTTCCATGATAACCCTGAAGTATACACAGTCCAATTCTGTATGCTATGTCAAGGACGGTCAGGCTATCGGAGTAGGAGCCGGACAGCAGAGCCGTATCCACTGCACGAGGCTTGCCGGCAGCAAGGCTGACGGATGGTATCTGAGGCAGCATCCGAAGGTACTCGGACTTAAATTCCTTCAAGGCATCAGAAGACCTGACAGGGACAATGCGATCGATGTTTATATCTCCGATGAATATGATGATGTATTGAGGGACGGAGAGTGGCAGAAGCGGTTTTCCGAGCGTCCGGAGCCTCTCACCTCAGAGGAGAGGAAAGCCTGGATATCACAGCAGTCGGGAGTGACGGTCGGATCAGATGCATTTTTCCCGTTCGGAGACAATGTAGAAAGAGCCAGAAAGTCCGGTGTGAGCTATATCTGCGAGCCGGGAGGCTCTATCCGCGATGACAATGTCATCGAAACAGCTGATAAATACGGTATAGTTCTTGCCTTCACAGGCATGAGACTGTTCCATCATTGATATATCGAAATGTCAGCAGACCGTCTTTGTAAAAGCAGATGGTCTGCTTTACGGCATATTCGGACAGGAACGGATATGCCATATACTTTTTTCAGGGAGAACTGTTTATGAGAATAATGGTAGTGGGAGGCGGCGGCAGAGAGCACGCCATCATTAAAAAACTCAAAGAGAATAAAAAGGTCGAAAAGATCTATGCGCTTCCGGGAAACGGCGGGATAGCAAAGGATGCCGAGTGCGTGGATATTCAGGCAAAGGATATTGATGCTATTACCGCCTTTGCCGTAGAAAACAGCATCGATTACGCCGTAGTGGCTCCGGATGATCCGCTGGTTCTCGGCTGTGTTGACAGACTCGTTGAGAAGGGCATTCCATGCTTCGGACCTGATGCGGCTGCTGCAGTTATCGAGGGCTCCAAGGTGTTTTCAAAGAACCTTATGAAGAAATACGGTATTCCTACTGCAGCATATGAGGTATTCGATGACATGCAGGACGCTTTAGAGTACGTTAAAAGCTGTCCTCTCCCTACGGTCATCAAGGCAGACGGTCTGGCCCTCGGCAAGGGCGTGGTCATTGCCCAGACAAGAAACGAGGCCCTTACAGCTATTGTGAATGCCATGCAGAACAAGGTATTCGGAGACAGCGGAAACCAGGTGGTCATCGAAGAGTTTTTAGAGGGTCCGGAGGTATCCGTGCTTTCTTTTACAGACGGAAAGACTGTTGTTCCTATGATCTCATCTATGGATCACAAGAGAGCTGGCGACGGAGATACCGGTCTTAATACGGGAGGAATGGGAACAATAGCACCTAACCCTTATTATACTGATGAGATAGCTGCAGAGTGCATGGAAAAGATATTCCTGCCTACGATAGAGGCTATGAACAGGGAGGGACGCACCTTCAAGGGCTGCCTCTATTTCGGTCTGATGCTTACTAAGGATGGTCCTAAGGTCATTGAATATAACTGCAGATTCGGAGATCCGGAGACCCAGGTAGTGCTTCCTCTGCTTGAGTCGGATCTGCTGGAGATCATGCAGGCAGTTACAGAGGAGAGACTCGGTGAAGTCGAGGTCAGATTCAGCGGCAGCAGCGCCTGCTGCGTGATCCTTGCTTCCGATGGATATCCTCAGAGCTATGATAAGGGCTTTGAGCTTGTTATTCCGGAGGATATCTCTGACAGCGTCTATGTTGCGGGAGCAAAGCTGCAGGACGGAAGGCTGCTTACCAACGGCGGAAGAGTTCTCGGAGTTACGGCTGTGGCGTCGACTCTGCCTGAGGCGGTAAGCTGTGCATACAGTCTTGCGGACCGTATAAGCTTTGATAACAAATATTACAGACATGACATCGGTGCAAGAGCTCTCAGGGCGCTTGAGGCATGAATGTCTGATGAAGGTTGATCTTACTGAACATACAATTATACGCAAGTAGAATACGGGAGTAGAAGAATGGTATACAGAATCTTTGTTGAAAAGCATAAGGAATTTGCTCATGAGGCTGCAGCTCTTCTCAATGAAGCAAAGACCCTGCTGTCTGTCGGCGGTCTTGAGGAGGTCAGGATCTTCAACAGATATGATGCCGAAAATATTGATGAGGACCTGTTCGATTATGCTGTAAGAACAGTTTTCTCCGAGCCTCAGGTAGACACCGTTTACAGGCAGCTTGACACAGGCGATGCGGTTTGCTTTGCAGTGGAGTATCTGCCGGGTCAGTTTGACCAGAGAGCGGATTCGGCAGCCCAGTGTATTCAGATCATTTCACAGAAGGAAAGACCTCTTATCCGTTCAGCAAAGGTCTATGCGCTTTACGGAGAGCTTTCAAGTGAAGATGTGGAGACGGTAAAGAAATATGTTATCAACCCTGTGGAGGCGAGGGAGGCAGGCTTTGAGCTTCCGGAAACTCTGAAGGTGAATTATGACATTCCGGAGTCGGTAAGGACTCTCGAGGGCTTCAGAGAATACACAAGGGAGCAGCTTGATGGCTTCATCGCAGAAAACGGCCTGGCAATGGATATTGATGATATCGCCTTCTGTCAGAAGTATTTTGTGGAGGAAAAAAGGGATCCTACTATCACTGAGATCAAAATGATCGACACCTACTGGTCGGATCACTGCAGACACACGACCTTCAATACGATCATTGATTCTGTCGAATTTGAGGATGAGCTCATTCAGAGGACCTACGAGGAGTATATCGAATACAGAAAGCAGCTCGGACGCACCAAGCCTGTGACTCTTATGGATATCGGCACACTTGCGGCAAAGGTTCTGAAATCCCAGGGCAGGCTGGACAAGCTGGATGAGTCGGAGGAGATCAATGCATGTACTGTAAAGATCAGGATAGATGTGGAGGGACAGCCTGAGGACTGGCTGCTGCTCTTCAAGAACGAGACCCACAACCATCCGACTGAGATCGAGCCTTTCGGAGGTGCGGCAACCTGTATAGGAGGCGCTATCAGAGATCCGCTTTCAGGCAGATCATATGTATATGCAGCTATGCGTGTGACAGGTGCGGCGGATCCTCTCAAGCCTGTAAGCGAGACGATCACAGGCAAGCTTCCTCAGCGCAAGATCGTTACTACAGCCGCAAACGGATATTCCTCCTACGGTAACCAGATCGGTCTTGCCACCGGCATGGTGGACGAGATATACCATCCGGGATATGCGGCAAAGAGAATGGAGATCGGAGCGGTTATCGCGGCAGCACCGGCAGCGAATGTCAGAAGAGAGAGACCGGCTCCTGGAGATGTGGTCATCTATCTCGGCGGCAGCACCGGCAGAGACGGTATAGGCGGTGCCACCGGTTCCTCCAAGGCTCACAATGCGCATTCGGTAGAAAACTGCGGTGCAGAGGTTCAGAAGGGAAATGCGCCTGAGGAGAGAAAGCTTCAGAGACTGTTCAGAAACGAGGAGGCCTCCCGACTTATCAAGCGCTGCAATGACTTTGGAGCCGGCGGAGTATCAGTTGCCATCGGAGAGCTGGCAGACGGCCTGGACATCGATCTCAATGCGGTTCCTAAGAAATACGAGGGACTTGACGGAACAGAGCTTGCTATCAGTGAATCCCAGGAGCGTATGGCTGTAGTTGTGGCTCCTGAGGACGCTGACAGATTTATGGAGCTTGCAGCTTCAGAGAACCTGCAGGCCTGCAGGGTGGCTGTGGTCAAGGCTGATCCGAGACTGACAATGAAGTGGAACGGCGTTACGATAGTGGATATCAGCCGCGCATTCCTTGATACGAACGGTGCTGAGAAGCATATTACTGTTCATACAGGAGCGCCTGCAGTACAGGCAGGTGAGATCAGCGGAGGCTTCAAGGAGAATCTCCTGAAGACAGCCGGAGACCTTAACTGCTGCTCCAAGAGGGGACTTTCCGAGAGATTTGACTCTACTATCGGTGCCGGAACCGTGCTTATGCCTTTCGGAGGAAAGAACCAGCTGACACCTATTCAGGCTATGGTACATAAGATCTCCGTGGAGAAGAAGCATACAGACGATTGCTCGCTGATGTCCTGGGGCTATGATCCTTATCTGACAGAGAAAAGCCCGTATTTCGGCGCATATTTTGCAGTGACTGATTCTATCTGCCGCCTCGTTGCGACAGGAGCACAGTTCAGTGATATTTATCTGACCTTCCAGGAGTATTTTGAGAGACTCGGAAAGGATCCGGAAAAGTGGGGCAAGCCTTTCGCAGCGCTGCTCGGAGCCTTCAGAGCTCAGATGGATTACGGCTGTGCAGCAATCGGAGGAAAGGATTCTATGTCAGGAACCTTTGAGGACATTCATGTTCCTCCGACACTCTGCTCCTTTGCCGTAACGACTCAGAAGACCGGGGATATCGTTTCTCCTGAGTTTAAGGCAGCAGGTCATAAGGTCATCAGAATAGTTCCGGCATTAAATGCCGACGGAATTCCTGAGCCGGAAGCTCTTAAGGCAGTATTTGCAAAGGTAACTGAGCTTATGAGGTCGGGAAGAGCAGCCGCATGCTATACTCCGGGTATCGGAGGAATTGCCGAGGCAGTAATGAAGATGTGCTTCGGAAACAGCATAGGCTTCAGCTTTGCAGAGGGAACAGAGGTATCTGTGATCTTTGAAAAGAGATACAATACCTTCCTTATCGAGCTTAAGGATAATGATATTCCTGCTTCCTGCGAGTCTTATACCGTTACCGTTGCAGGCGAGACCTGTGCTGAAGAAGCAGTAAGTCTCGGAAGTGAATCAGTATCACTTTCAGAGCTGCTCTCGGTATATGAGGATAAGCTGGAGTCGGTATTCTCCTGCAATATCGAGCAGGGAAGCGGAAAGCTTGAGAAGTTCTCAGCTTCTGCAGCAGAGTATCCTGCTCCTGCTGTGAGGACGGCAAGACCTAAGGTCATGATACCTGTATTCCCGGGAAATAACTGTGAGTATGATTCCGCAAAGCTGGTCAATGACTCCGGCGCCGAGGCAGAGATCTTCGTTATTAAGAATCTTACTGCAGACGCGGTTGCACGCAGCGTAGAGGAATTTGCGGCAAAGGTCAGGGAATCTCAGATGATTTTCATCCCGGGCGGCTTCTCGGGCGGAGACGAGCCTGACGGAAGCGGAAAGTTCATCACTGCATTTTTCAGGAACGGCATGGTCAAGGATGCGGTTACGGATATGCTGGATCAGCGCGGAGGCCTTATGTGCGGTATCTGCAACGGCTTCCAGGCACTGATCAAGCTCGGACTTGTGCCGTACGGAAAGATAATCGACACAGATGAGACATGTCCAACACTGACCTTCAACACTATAGGACGTCATCAGTCCCGTATCGTAAGGACCAGGATCGCATCCAACAAGTCACCTTGGCTTGCGGCTGCACAGGTGGATGATATATTCAATGTGGCGATCTCCCACGGTGAGGGACGCTTTATTGCCGATGAGGCTCTTATCAGACAGCTTGCTGCCAACGGACAGATCGCTACGCAGTATGTGGATTTTGACGGCGATCCGACATCGGATATCCATTTCAATCCGAATAATTCCATGTATGCGATCGAGGGAATCACCTCGCCTGACGGCAGAGTGTTTGGAAAGATGGGACATTCTGAGCGTATAGGAAGCGGTCTTTACCGCAATGTTCCGGGCTGCTATGATATAAAGATGTTCGAGTCTGCGGTGAAGTATTTCCGCGGCTGAAATTATCAGTTATTCAATATCAGAAAAGGAGGCTCTTGATTATGGAGCATTATCAGTATAGACCTCAGGGCGTATGCTCTGTCATGATAGATTTCGATCTGGACGGGGATATTGTCAGAAATATCAGCTTTACCGGCGGATGCAACGGTAATCTGAAGGCTATTTCAAAACTTGTTGACGGAATGACCGTTGATTATATAGAATCAAAGCTGGCAGGCAATACCTGCGGCTACAGAAGCACCTCATGTGCGGACCAGTTTGCAAAGGGCGTTCGCGCCGCCTACAACAAGTCACTTGAGAGTAAAGAACAATAATTATTGTATCTGCAGCTTTACTGTTCCTGTTTAACTGTCCGATGCATCGGTTCCGATCTCTGACCGGTCCTGCGGCAGGCAGTGATTTACATTTAACATATTCTTTTATATACAAGGAGAAGAGCAATGGCTTTTTATTACGAAGAACCATCAAGAACCTTCAGTGAATATCTGCTGATTCCGGGATACACTTCAGAGGAATGTGTCCCTGACAGGGTATCACTCAGAACACCTCTTGTTAAATACAGAAAGGGAGAGGAGGAGTGTCCTATAACTCTCAATATTCCTCTCGTTTCAGCTATCATGCAGTCAGTTTCGGATAATAATCTGGCTGTTGCTCTTGCTCGTGAGGGCGGTGTTTCTTTTATTTACGGCTCGCAGTCCATCGAGGATGAGGCGGAGATGGTCAGAAAGGTCAAGAAGAGAAAGGCTGGCTTTGTTGTCAGCAAGGCTAACCTTACTCCGGACAACACCCTTCGCGATGTTCTTGAGCTTAAGGAGAATACAGGCTTTTCTACCGTTGCGATCACCGAAAATGCCGAGCCGAACGGAAAGCTTCTCGGTATCGTCTCGAGTCGTGATTACCGTGTGACACGTATGAGTCTTGATACAAAGGTGGCGGAGTTCATGACCCCTAGGGAAAAGCTTGTTACGGCTGATGCGAGCGTTACTCTGAAAGAGGCCAATGACATCATCTGGGATTATAAGCTCAACTCCCTTCCTGTAGTGGATGACAATGATCACCTTTTGTATTTTGTATTCCGCAAGGATTATGCCGAGCATAAGGAATATCCTCTCAGCATGATGGACGAGGAGAAGAGATATATCGTCGGAGCAGGAATCAACTCCAGGGATTTCAGAGACAGGATCCCTGCACTGATCGATGCCGGCGCCGATGTTCTCTGCATAGATTCCTCCGAGGGCTACAGCATATGGCAGAAGAGAGTTATTGAGTATGTGAGAGCCGAGTACGGTGACAAGGTGAAGATCGGAGCCGGAAACGTGGTGGATAAGGACGGCTTCAGGTTCCTTGCCGAAGCTGGAGCGGATTTTGTCAAGGTCGGAATCGGCGGAGGCTCTATCTGTATTACCCGTGAGACAAAGGGAATCGGACGAGGACAGGCCACATCCCTCATCGAGGTGGCAGCCGAGCGTGACAGATATTTTGAGGAAACAGGAGTATATGTTCCTATCTGTTCCGACGGCGGTATAGTTCATGACTATCACATGACACTGGCTCTCGCCATGGGTGCAGACTTCTTAATGCTCGGAAGATATTTTGCAAGATTTGACGAGTCACCTACAAACAAACTGATCGTCAACGGACAGTATGTTAAGGAGTACTGGGGAGAGGGCTCCAACAGAGCCCGTAACTGGCAGAGATATGATCTGGGCGGAAAAAACAGCCTTGCTTTTGAAGAGGGCGTTGACTCCTATGTTACATATGCCGGATCGCTTCACGACAACGTGGAGAAGAGCCTTTACAAGGTCAAGTCCACAATGTGCAACTGCGGCGTGACCAGCATCCCTGATCTTCAGAAGAATGCAAAGCTTACAGTAGTTTCCGCCACAAGTATCGTCGAGGGCGGATATCACGACGTTACACTTCATGCAACACCGGGCATGAGCGTTAATAATCCGTGATCTGATTGAATATTAGTGAATCGGCATCGGCAGAGGGGCGTATACCTTCCGCAGATGCCGGTTCCTATCGGTAATTATATGGTTAACAGAGAAAAGGTCAGGCTGATGACCGAGCTGAGTCTGTTCAGAAGGAAGAATGAGCCGGTTTTTCAGATAACTAAATATTTCAGGTATGACTATATTGTCTGGCACATGCTTCTGGCAGGAGTCAGGTTTACATTCTGCGCAGGTATCGTGGCTGCGCTTTTTGTGATTTTTGACTCGGAAAGCTTTTTTTACAATATTAATCTGTCAGGAATAGCCGAGACTCTGGAGCAGTATTTTTTTTATTATATTTCAGGTCTTGTTGTTTACGAGATCATTTCGTTTTTTATTTACCGCAGACGGTATGATAAGGCCCGCAGTCTGACCAGATACTATAACACTGGGCTCAGGCGTCTGGCGAGAAGGTTTGATTATATTGACAGGGAGCAGAGAAGTTGAACATTTTGATTAACATCAGGAATATACTGACCGATCTGTATGACAGATACGGTATGCTTCTGAAGCCGCTTTTAAAGACAGCAGCTGCATTTGTGATGCTTCTTGCGATACAGAATACTGTAGGCTTCAATACTACTCTGTCGAAGCTCCCTGTGATCGGCTGCACCTCGATAATCTGCGCATTCTTTCCAAGCGGGTTTATCACCTTTGTCTGCGCTGTCTTCGTTATCGTTAATCTTCTGAAGCTGTCTGTTGTGATGGCTGGCGTTGCGGCGGTGATATGTATACTCATAGCCGTTTTGTATTTCGGCTATAAACCGGGGACCGGAATAATCATAAGTCTTGTTCCGCTGATGTTTTATTTAAAAACACCCTTCGTCCTTCCTGTTGTTCTGGGTATAAGCATAGGTTTCGGTGCGGCAGTGCCTATTGCGATAGGAGTTTTCTGCTGGAATATGCTGCATTTTTTTGTACAGAATGCCGAGATTCTTTCAGAGGGAGGTATTCTGGATGTCAATATGGATATCGCAGAGCTTGTCAGGGGAATAGTTCTGGATGAGCATATGCTGCTTCTTATAGTGGCCTTTTCTGTCTGTACGGCTGCCTCTGCCATGATCAGCAGGACAAGACTTAATAACTGCTGGATCGCTGCTGCGGTCTGCGGAACCGGTATTCTGTTTGTGTTCATTCCGGCAGGAGATATTATCCTCGGCACCGGTACACTCGGAGCTGATACGGCAGGTCTTATAGTGTCCCTTGTTCTGTCTGTATTATACGCTGCTGTCGTTTACAGCGTTGATTTCAGGCGGACAGAGAATCTGAGCTTTGAGGATGACGATTATTACTATTATGTTAAGGCTGTTCCGAAGCTAAAGCCGCGTGAATGACCATGAGAGGTGAATTGAGTTGACTGATGTAATGAGGATCTTAAAGAGCTGGCTTTCGCTGCTGCCGGGATTTCATCTTGCAAACATGTTTGAGGTCCTGATCATAGCCGCGATAGTCTATGTGCTTCTCAACTGGATAATGAGCACCAGAGCCTTTACTCTGCTTAAGGGTATTTTTGTGATTCTTCTTTTTACATTTGTTGCTTTTGTATTCAGACTTACAACTATCCAGTGGATAATCGAGAAGTTTTCGACTGTTGCGGTTATTGCCCTGGTCATTATTTTCCAGCCGGAGTTAAGAAAGGCACTTGAGCAGCTTGGCAGCAGATGGATGATAGGAAGTCTTGTTTCAGCTGCGGATACACATAATATGCTCAGCAAGGAGTCTGCTTCCATGATATCCAAGGCCGTCTTTCAGATGGCGGCTGTCAGGACCGGCGCTCTTATCGTGATAGAGCAGAATGAAAAATTAGGTGATTTTATCTCCACGGGAATTCCTATAAACGGAGATATCAGCACCGGTCTTATCATTAATATTTTTGAAAAAAATACTCCTCTGCATGACGGAGCCGTTATCGTCAGGGGAAATACGATTGCTGCAGCTACCTGTTACCTTCCGCTTTCGGAGAGCATGAGCATCAGCAAGGATCTTGGAACGAGACACAGAGCTGCCCTTGGCATTTCCGAGATCACCGACAGCATAACTATCGTTGTGTCAGAGGAGACAGGTCATGTAAGCTGTGCCTACAGGGGCAAGCTGATAGATATCAGGGAGGAGAAGGATCTTGACAGCCTGCTGTTTGGCAGGATCAACAAGGCTGAGGTAAAGCTGTTCAGAAGACTGCGTGTTTCATCGGGAGACAGGAGCAATGGATAAGATAAAAAGCTTTTTTAAAACCAACCTGCTGCTCAAGATCGTATCTCTGGCTGTTGCCTTTGCGATATGGCTGATAGTAGTGAATATATCAAATCCGGAGGTCAATGTCACTTTTACCTCCTCGATTGAGGTGGATTACGGTGAGAGCCTTACAAGTCTGGACAAGTATTACAGTCTCGATACCACCAGCGCCAAGGTCTCCTTTAACGTCAGAAGCAATCAGAGAAGATTTGTTTCCTCGGAGGATTTCAAGGTCTATGTTGATATGCGGGATTTTTCCATCACAGGAGCACTTCCGGTTTATGTGGTGGCGGATGACAGCATAAAGGACATTATCAGCAACTGCTCCGTGAGTCCGCTGGTCGTCCATGCGACCACCGAGGATATGCAGGAAAAAACCTTCGATCTGTCTGCGGACTATTTGGGAGAACCGGCAGAGGGCTTCGCTGCTGCCGAGGCTACTGTATCTCCTAACAGAGTAACGCTGTATGGCCCTAATTCGGAGATAGGCAAGATAAGCAGAGTCGGCTTCAATATAGATATTTCGGGAGCGACAGACAGTATCTGGGGAACCGCAGAGTTTATATTCTATGATGCAAACAACAATCCGATAGCTGCGGATGTGAGGATAGTGGTCAAGAACTCGGTCAGCTACTTTGTTCCGGTATACAGGAAGAAAAATGTCAGCATCACTGTGCAGACCAACGGAGAGCCTAAGGAGGGCTATACTGTCGAATCAGTAAAATGCGAGCCTAATTTTATCGAGGTTTACGGTGAGGACAGCGTTTTACAGAAGGTCAACGCCATTATCCTGCCTTCGTATCTATTGAATGTGACGGATGCTTCCGCGGATGTATTTAACTCCATTGACATTAAGAATTACCTTCCTGACGGCCTGTATTCGGATACAGTTAAAAATGTTGCACTGATTGCAAAGATATCAAGGACAGGGCTTCTGCCTCCTATGCTGGATTCACCGGAGGATACTCAGGAAAGCACGGAAGGAGACACGGATCTGTCCGTAGAAGGCAGCGATAAGTCAGAGAGCGCAGCAGAACAGGATGCCAAGGTATCGGAAACGGCGGCTTCTGATAAAGAGGCTTCCGGTGAAGAGGCTTCTGAAGAAAAGGCTGCAGGTCAGGAGAAGGATGCTTCTGGGAAAACAACCTCAGGTCAGGAGAAGAGTTCTTCGGAGAAGGCATCTTCAGGTCAGGCAAAGGATTCTATGTAATATGCATCTGGTAATTTTCTCATTATTGTATGTCGGCAGCTGCTATTGCGCTTTCTGCAGCGCATATCTGGCTTCGGGATGCCTTCTGATGGCTGCGGCTGCCGGTCTTTCTGCATATTATTATAAGAAAAGCGGCAGGCTTACTTGTCCTGCCGTTATTTTTTCCTTATCCTGGATAGGGGGCTGCGGTATTTCCTGCCTGAAGCTTTCGAGACTTCAGAGCGATTGGGAAATTGAGACATGGCTGTGTTTTTATCTGGCATATGTGCTGTTTATTATGGGCTGGGAAATCGCTGACAGGGCCCTTATGCGCAGACCCCTGCTCAGGTCAAAGGGCAGACTGCATGACGGCATGCTTCATAGCCTGATACATCCATTATTCAGGGAGCATGCTCCGGCTGTGATGGGCAGGGCTGTGTTAAAGGTCATGGCTTTGTGTACCGCAGTCAGCGTGGCTGCCTTTGCGGCGGAAGCTCTTTTGCTTGGATATGTACCTCTCTTTACTGCGGATACTCCACATGCATACTCATATTTTCATGTCAGCGGTCTGCATTACTTTACCGTGATCTGCGTGCTTCTTCCGGCAATGGCAGTTCTGTATTGCTTCTGCGTCTCAGGCGGCTTTGTTTCCTCGCAGGTTTCAAAGTATACAATAGCCGCCTGCACTGAGGAGACCATGAGCACCTCCGGGAGTGAAGGTGCTGCTGAGGGAGCTGCTGCCACGGGGAAGGCCTGTATTGCCGGTGCTGCTGCCGCGTCAGTATTTGCCGCTGCGGGGGTGATCGTTCCGGTCCTGCTGGTATCAAGATATCAGCTGCTCTTTGGTATGCTGTTAGCTGCTGCCGCGATCATCATTCTTCTCGGAGGAAGGCTCAGCCTCAGCTTCAGGACAGTATGCATTATTGCAATAACGGCTGCCGCCGCCCTGACGCTGTATGTGTTTATTACTATCGAACGCGCTCACAGTGTGGAATATCTGAACGGCATCTTTGAAATGAAGAAGAGCGATACTCCTATATGGATAACTCAGCCATATATGTATATTGCGAACAACTTTGATAATTTCAACTGTATGGTACGGGAGCTTGAGGAGCATTCTCACGGTCTCAGGATGCTGTTTCCTGTCATTGCTCTGACCGGTCTCAAGTTTGTCAGACCGGAGCTTTGCGCTTTTCCTCTGTTTGTTACTAAGGAGGAGCTGACTACGGTTACGCTGTTTTATGATGCTTTTTATGATTTCGGGATCATCGGAGTGGCAGTATTTGCATTTGTTCTGGGTCTGATCTATGCGGTCTGTGAGCATGTCTGCCGTTCCTGCATAGCATCGGCATCGGAAAACAGGGCAGTGAGGATCAGAACCGGCAATGTGACAGCAGGAACTTCTTTAAATGCCGCCGGCGTGACAGGCATCCTGCTGTACGGACAACTGTGTATATATCTTGCTCTGTCCTTTTTTACTACATGGTTTTCAAACCCGACTACATGGTTTTATTTTGCGGTCACGGCTGTCTGCGGAGCAGGTCTGTGCCTCGTTAAAGACCCGTGATTCATTATTTTTTTCCGGAGGGTGTATTATGGTTGACAATTCTTCTGTTTTTTTTGCAAGAGCCGGCAATGATATGTCTGAAAAGATATTTCTGGAGCCTCGGATGGCAAATCGGCACGGCTTTATCTGCGGAGCGACGGGAACAGGAAAGACGGTAACGCTTAAGGTGCTGGCTGAATCCTTTTCCGCTCTTGGCGTTCCTGTTTTTCTCTCGGATGTAAAAGGAGACCTCAGTGGCTTTATCGTACCCGGAACAGCCGGAGAAGAAATGACAGAGCGCATCCGCAGATTCGGGATCGGGGACAGCTTTTCCTTCAGAAGCTTTCCTACTGCTTTTTTTGATGTATTCGGAGAAAAGGGCATTCCTCTCAGAACTACTGTTTGTGAGATGGGACCGCTTCTTTTAAGTCAGTGTCTGGGACTTAATCAGACACAGACCGATGTTCTGACTGTCATTTTCAAGATAGCCGATGATCACGGTCTGCTGCTGTGTGATACAAAGGATCTTAAGGCTATGCTGGGCTATGTGGGAGAGGACACCTCGCGCTTCGAAATGGAGTACGGCCGCATTGCCAGAGCCACGCTTTCAGCCATAGTCAGGTCTATTGTTGCTCTGGAGGCCGAGGGCGGAGACGGATTTTTCGGTGAGCCTGCAATAGATATTACTGATTTCTTTGCCTTAGATGACAAGGGCTCGGGATATATCAATATTCTGGAATGCCAGACGCTTATAAATAAGCCTAAGTTATATTCCGCATTTATGCTGTATCTCCTTTCGGAGATTTTTGAGGTCCTTCCCGAGGTGGGAGACCAGGCTAAGCCAAAGATGGTATTTTTCTTTGACGAAGCCCATCTCCTGTTTGAAAATGCATCACCTGCTCTGCTTGAAAAGATAAGTCAGGTGGTCAGGCTTATTCGTTCGAGGGGAGTAGGTATTTATTTTGTGACCCAGTCTCCGGCAGATATCCCTGACAATGTAATGTCGCAGCTGTCAAATAAGATCGAGCACGCTCTCAGAGCCTACACCCCTAAGGAGAGGAGGGCTTTGAAGGCTGCAGCAGAATCCTTCCGTGAAAATCCGGCATTCGATACTACAGAGCTTATTCAGAATCTCGGAACAGGAGAGGCGGTCGTCTCAATGCTGGGTACCGACGGCATTCCTCAGGAGGCGCGCCACGCGTATATTCTTCCTCCGGAAAGCCATATGGGAGCAGTGACGGATGCCGCCAGAAGGAATGCTTTTCTTATGCATCCTTTGGCAGACAAATACACGGAAGGAGCGGATCCGGAATCTGCCTGGGAGCTGCTGGAAAAGAGAAGAATTCAGATGGATGAGGAAAACAAAAAAGCTGCCGAGGATGCTGCAAAAAAGAAGGAGGCAATAAAAAACGAAAAGGAAAAGGGCAGGGCTCTGAAGCGAAGCGTTAAGAATGTAGCCTCTTCAACGAGCGGAACTATCGGAAGAGAGATAGGAAAGGCTCTGGGCTCTTCTGTCGGAGGCTCCTTCGGAAAGACTCTCGGAGGCAATGTGGGAGCCAGCATAGGCAGAAATATTATCGGAACATTATTCAAATTCTGACATGACCGGTCCCAGGTGAAGGTATGCAGATCTGTCGGGAGACATGTGACGGTATACAGATCGATCGGGAGGCATGCGGCAGAATTGTTTAGATGCTGCTTTGAAAGGGCTGCAAAAATATATGGGGTCAGACAAAATCGTATTACCTGAAGAATACTTAAACAGAATGAAAAAGGCTCTGGGCGATGAGTTCGGAGCTTTTTCGGATATCTATGAAGGTGAGCCGCAAAGAGCTCTCAGGTTCAACCGGAAAAAGGCAAGGGGCGAGACTGTGGACAGACTTGTTTCGGAATGGGGGCTGGAGCCGGTACCCTGGTGCGAAAGAGGATATTATTACAGCACCGAAACCGGAATAAGACCCGGTCTGAGTCCCTATCATGATGCGGGAGTCTATTATATTCAGGAGCCCAGTGCGATGATAACAGCGGAAAAAGCGGATATCGGCAGTGATGATATCGTTCTGGATCTGTGTGCGGCGCCCGGAGGCAAGTCCTCACAGGCGGCGGAAAAATGCCGTTTTCTGGTATCTAACGAGCCGGTACTGTCGAGAGCACGTACACTCAGCTCAAATATCGAAAGAATGGGATTTGACAACGTAGTGGTATGCTCGGCATTTCCGAAAGAGCTCAAAAGTGCCTTCGGGGAGTATTTTACAAGGATAATCGTGGACGCGCCATGCTCCGGAGAAGGGATGATGCGAAAGGATGAAGCTGCAGTCAGAGAGTGGAGTCCGGAAAATGTCAGGCTGTGCATACTGCGTCAGGAGGAGATCCTTGATTGTGCAGCTTCGATGCTCAAGCCGGGAGGAAGGCTCGTATATTCAACCTGTACCTTTGAGCAGGGGGAAAACTCTGCTCAGATAGAGCATTTTCTGTCGGAACACAGTGATTTTGTCCTTGCAGAATCAGATACCCTGTATCCCCACAGAATCAGAGGAGAGGGACATTTTTATGCTGTCCTTGAAAAAAACGGAGAGCTATCCGCTTCCCGGAGCAAAAAAAAGGAGCCGGGATCGGCTGAGGATATAAAAAAGCTGCTTCTCAGAAAAAAGATCCATGTGCTGAGAACCTCTGTGGAACAGGGAGAGACGATCAGGGACAGGCGTGGTGAGGTAAGATATGAGCCGTCACATGCTGAGGCTCTGGCCGGAGTATTCGGAAATAACGAAAACTATATAGACCTTTGCAGTCTTTCCGATGCCGTGAGCTACCTTTCGGGAAATGTTCTGGATATTACCCGCATGGATAAGGACAGCTTTACATTAAAGAGCAGCGGAGGATGGATCGTCGTAAAATACGACGGATATGCCATGGGGCTCGGCAAGCTGTCCGGCAGTCTGATCAAGAATCATTATCCGAAGGGATTAAGACATATTTCATCGTGACTTAATAACTGTTACGGTTATTTTAAGATTCCTTTAACTATGTAGACAAAGAAAAATGCTGATAATATAATTATCCGGAATCAGGCATTTATGCTGTTTTTTGCATGCATTCCCGCGGATCATCCGATTCGAATCTGTTATGGGTCTGCATCAAAGGAATCGAAATATGAGAACAGTTCACAGATACAGATATATGATAAGGAGAATCGCTGCGGCAGGAGCAGCGGTTCTTCTTGCGGTCAATTCTTTGGGTGCTGCCGCGTCCTCTGCCCTGCGTATGGTTTCGTCACCCTTTTCCCTTACGGCATACGCCCAGAACAGGCAGGCTTCGGTCAATACAGACAGACTGAATGTAAGGTCAGGTCCGGGAACCTCTTACAGTAAGGTCGCAACGCTGACTGCAGGGACAGCGGTTACAGTCACAGGCGAAACAAAGGGCTCGGACGGTTATACATGGTACAGCATTTCCTTCGGCAGCGGCAGCGGCTATGCAAGACATGATTTTATATCGGTCAATACCGTTTATGCTGTGCAGAGCGCTGATTTTGAACAGTGGATGAACAGTCAGGGATTTCCGGAGAGCTATAAGAACGGTCTCAGGGGACTTCATGAGAAATATCCGGCATGGATATTCACAGCACAGAAGACCGGACTTGACTGGAATACCGTAATTACCGAGGAGTCGAAGATAGGACGAAATCTTGTGGCAAGTACTTCTATTTCCTCCTGGAAATCTCTTTCCGCAGGAGCCTTTGACTGGTCCGGAAACTACTGGCCTGGCTTTGACGGAGCATCCTGGGTCCAGGCCTCCTCAGAGCTCATCAGCTACTATATGGATCCGAGGAATTTTCTCAGCGATCCTTATATTTTCCAGTTTGAGGTACAGACCTACAATCCGGAGGTTCAGACCAGAGAGGGACTTGAAAAGCTTCTTGAGGGGACTTTTCTTGATAAGGATGCGATCATTCCGGTGGAGGGCAGCCTGATCGAGGGCGGAACAGTTATTGAAGGAAGCACCTACACGGTTCCTTCAGGCTATGATTCCAAGAAAGTCTATACGGGCTACGGCTCCGGCGCAAGCGGTCCGGGCGGCACAGGTACATCCCGTGTGATAGGTCCCGGAATGACGATGCCCGGAAGTACCGGTTCGGGTTCTTCAGCACCGTCCGGTACGGCTTCCTTCGGCGGACCGGGAGCTTCTCTTGAGAGCGGAAGCACATCCGGCTCAGGTTCGGATACCGTAGTGGGCACGGGACCCGGAAGCGTCAGCACTCAGGCTCGCGCATCGGGTTCATTATCCGGCAGCCTGTCGGCATTTGCGGACAGACTTACGGGAGTGATTACAAGCTATGCCAACTGGCAGAAGGATGATGCCGGCAAGTGGGTATATTATGACAAGGCATCAGGTGTTTTCTACAATGACGGGTGGCACTGGCTTGACGGAAACTACGACGGTATAGCCGAGTGTTATTATTTCTTCTCCGACGGTTCGCTCGCGGTCTCACAGGAGGTCGACGGCTACAGGGTCAACGAGGACGGAAAATGGGTGGATGAAAACGGCATTATCCAGACAAAGAGCGTTGCCGCGGCAGGTGCGCCGGGAAGCTCCGGTTCTGGCTTTGGCGGAACATCGGAAAATGCGCAGCCAGTATCAGGCATGCTCAAAAAGGTCTCCTATGCTGACATTATTATGAAGGCCGCCGAGACCTCGGGAGTCAGCCCGTATGTTTTAGCCTCGGCTATCCTTCAGGAGCAGGGCAAAGGAACGAGCGAGCTGATATCGGGAAACAGCGGCTATTATAACTTTTATAATACCGATGCCTACGAGCATGACGGAATGTCAGCTGTTCAGGCCGGTCTCAGCTATGCGGCCGAGAGCGGCAGCGGAGAACGCCCGTGGAATTCCATCGATAAGGCTATTATCGGCGGAGCATCTCTGTACGGGGCAAGCTATGTCAATAACGGACAGGATACCTTTTATCTCAAGAAGTTAAACGTCAAGGGCAGCAATAAGTTTAATCATCAGTTTATGACTCATGTTATTGCAGCCAGTGCAGAGGGAGCCAAGGTTTCAGGAGCATATACAGATGCTTTGAAGAATTCGGCTCTTGAGTTCAAGATCCCGGTATATGAAAATATGCCGGAGTCTACCGCATTGCCTGTCGGAGACGGTAATCCGAACAACAAGCTGTCTGCTCTTAGTGTTGACGGTTTCGTTATGACTCCGACCTTCAATATGGATACCACGGAATACAGTCTGATAGTTGACGGAAGTGTTTCTTCGGTCAATATCAATGCTTCAGTCATTGATTCGGGTGCCTCAGTCACGGGAGCAGGCAGTGCGGCTCTGAATGTAGGTACCAACGATATCCGCATTACGGTTCGGGCTCAGAACGGAAGCGAGCGGGTATACACGATCAGTATAACGAGAAGGGACAATGCTTCATCCGGTACAGGAAGCTCCTCCGGAATACCAGGAGATGCGCCATCCGCTGTGTCCGGTGCCGGGGCAGGAGAAGCTGCGGCCGGACCCGGCGTAATGACGGGACCGGGAGCTGCGGTGTCCCAGGCGTCGGGTGAAGGTACGGGAACGGGACAGAGCAATGCTTCCCAAAGCACGGATGCTGACGTATCGGTTGATTCGACGGTCATTATCGGCCTCGGTCCACAGTAGGCTTACAGTTTTGTACAGAGGAAAATATGAGATTGCTTAGATCATTTTTAATTTCAATTGTAATCAGTGTTATTTCGGCGTTCACTGTATTTGCGGCTCAGGGAACTATCAGCTTTTCAGATCCGGAGGTCACGGTAGGCGATGAAGTAAACGTGACAATGAAGATCACTGCAGACGAGGGCACCGAGCTTGACAGTGCCAATATAGTCCTGACCTACCCTGCATCGGGGCTGGAGTTTATTTCAGGAACAGATGCCGATGGCGGAGCCGGTGCGATCAGGGTTCACGGCACCTCCAACGGTAAAGGAACGTCAAAGCTGGAGTATAATCTAAAGTTTAAGACATCCATTGCAGGCAGCTACTCTCTGACTATTGACAGCTATGAGGTCTATGATTCGTCTGAACAGCCGATAGATTTCACTCATCTCGGCAGCTCTTCTGTCACTGTCAGGGCAGAGGCGGATGCTTCCGCAAACTGCAGTCTCAGCAGCCTGGATGTGTATCCTGGAGAGCTGGAGCCGGCATTCGATCCTGAACAGACATCCTACTCCCTTAAGGTTGGAACCGGCGTAAAGAATATTACAGTCAATGCGATTACCGCTGATGCTGCGGCAAATGTCAGAATCGACGGAAACAACGGACTGGGAGACGGAGATTCTGACATCGTTATAACAGTAAATGCTCCTGACGGAGCCTCCAGTCTCGAATATGTTATAAGTGTTTCCAAGGTCGAGGGAGGACCTGAGGCTGAGGACGGTAATATCGGACTCAGCGACAGTGTTCAGCTGTCTTCAAAGGGCAAGACTATCACAATTATGAATCCTGGTGAGGATATAGAGATTCCGGCCGGCTTCAAGCAGGGAACCATCAGTATTGACGAAAAGAAAGTACAGGGATGGGTATGGGGCGCAGCTGAGACGCCTGAATACTGTGTTGTATACGGTATGAACGACAAGGGAGAGCTGAATTTCTATCGTTATGATATGACCGAGAAGACCATACAGAGATACTTTGAAGATCCGCTGTCAGCCAATTCGGTAAGCAATGCAGAGTATTCGGCATTAGAAGCCGAAAAGACAGCTGCAGAAAGAAGCGCCGAGACCAGACTGATAATAATCGTAGTCATGGCGGTCATTGCCTTTGCTGCTGTTATGGGATGTATCTATATGTGGTTCAGGCTTAAGACAAGCGAAAGGCTTCAGAGATCCTACAGACGCCAGAATCTGGAACGCGTCAGAGGCACCGCTTCATCAGGGGATAATGATTCTTCCGGTACACCTGAGACACAGGAATCCTCACTGGAGAATGTCAATGAGATCCTGAAGCATGACTTTACCAGTGACGGTGCTTCGGAGAACGTATCCGAGGCGGATGAGACACAGGTCATCAGAAGACCTGAGAGAAAACGCAGAGCCAGAAGAAATCGCTCTCTTTCACCGGAGCTGTCTCAGGAAAATGCCGAGGACAGCAATGCCGATCTTTCGGGGGGCGAGAATATAGATCCGGAGGAGCTGGAGATCGCCGATGAGGATGCTGTGATCGAATCAGCGGAAAGCGGAGAGTTTTCGGATATAGATTTTTTCTCTGAAAAGTAATAAATTGATCATCATTCGCTGTTGTTCGGGTGAGAACGGCAGCGAATGAATTTTGTTTTTTTATAACACAGGAGATTTTTGATGACAGATTATACAAAAAATGCCAAAAGAGTCCTGGAGCTTGCCAGAGCTGCAGCACAGAGACTTCATGCCGGTTTTATAGGCTCCGAGCATATTCTGTGCGGTCTGATCGAGGAGGGAACAGGAATTGCCGCAGGGGTTCTGCTTGATGCCCATATCGAGGTGAATTCGGTGGAGTCACTTATCGGAAAATATGTTGCCGGGGAAAACGCAGCAGCTTCAGCTGCCGGACTGACCTATACTCCCTCCGCCGAGGGAATACTCAAAACAGCAGCTGAGGAGGCAGCCGCTTTTGAATCGGATAAAACAGGTACAGAGCATATACTTATCGCTATGCTCAAGCATTCCGACTGTATCGCCACCAGAATACTCAACACCCTGGGAGTCAACATTCAGAAGCTCTATACAGAGATCATAAACATCATTGGGGAGGATCTGCCGGACAATCGTGCTGCCCTTTCGGGAAACGGATCAAACGCAACTGCCACTCCTGTTTTAGACCAGTATTCCAGAGATCTGACAGAGGCAGCCTATCATGGGACATTGGATCCGGTGATCGGAAGAAAAACCGAGATCGAACGCGTCATTCAGATACTTTCCCGACGCACTAAAAACAATCCGTGTCTGATCGGAGAGCCGGGTGTAGGTAAGACGGCCATTGCCGAAGGTCTTGCGCAGCTTCTGGCCGGAGGAGATGTTCCGGATTCTATCAGCGGAAAGCGTCTTGTATCACTGGATATCGGCAGCATGGTTGCCGGAACCAAATACAGAGGTGAATTTGAAGAGAGGATAAAAAAGGTCATTGCAGAGTGCATAAAGGCCGGAAATATTCTGCTTTTCATAGATGAGCTTCATACCATCATCGGTGCAGGAGGTGCCGAAGGCTCTTTGGATGCTGCGAATATTCTTAAACCTTCTTTAAGCAGGGGCGAGCTTCAGCTTATAGGAGCAACCACCGTTGAGGAGTACCGCAAGCATATTGAAAAGGATGCGGCGCTGGAGAGGCGTTTTCAGCCTGTCATTGTTGAAAAACCGACCGAGGAGGAGGCAGCGGAGATCTTAAGGGGCATCAGACATAAGTATGAGGAGCACCATGGCGTAAGGATCTCGGATGAAGCAGTGGATGCCGCGGTAAAAATGAGCGAGAGATATATCAGCGACAGATTTCTTCCGGATAAGGCCATCGATCTTATAGATGAGGCTGCTTCACGTCTGAGGCTCAAGAGCATCAGAGAGCCGGCAAATATCAGAAAATGTCTTGACAGAATCAGGGAGCTTGACTCTGTAAAGGAGGAGGCAATCAGAAATGATGAGCTGCCTGCTGCTTCCGCTGCGGCAGGAGAGCAAAAAAAGGAAGAAAAGAAGCTGGCCAGGCTGAGAAGGGACTGGGAGAAAAAGAAGCTGTCTTCCATGCTGACAGTTACGGAGAATGATATCGCCGATGTGGTAAGCGGATGGACCAAGATTCCTGTATCAAGGCTTACGGAAAAGGAGGCCATGAGGATCAGGCATCTTGATGAAACGCTTCATAAGAGGATCATTTCTCAGGACGAAGCCGTCTGCGCGGTTGCAAAGGCCATCAAGAGGGGAAGCGCGGGGATCAAGAATCCGAAGAGACCTACAGGAAGCTTTTTATTCCTGGGACCTACCGGAGTAGGAAAGACGGAGCTTTCCAAGGCCGTTGCCGAGGCTGTATTCGGATCTGAGGAAGCCATGATCAGAGTGGATATGTCTGAATACATGGAAAAACACAGCGTTTCCAAGATGATCGGCTCACCTCCAGGATATGTGGGCTTTGATGACGGAGGGCAGCTTTCCGAGAGGGTCAGAAGGAATCCGTATTCAGTAGTGCTTTTCGATGAGATCGAAAAGGCTCATCCGGATGTGTTCAATATTCTCCTGCAGGTACTTGACGACGGTCATATTACCGATTCCCAGGGAAGAAAAGTCGATTTTAAGAACACTATCATCATAATGACTTCGAACGCGGGAGCACAGAATATCATAGCCCCTAAGGTAATGGGCTTTGCCTCTGCCTCCGATACGGAAAGAAACTATCAGAATATGAGAGCCGGTGTCATGGATGAAGTCAACAGACTTTTCAAGCCGGAGTTTCTTAACAGACTGGACGAAATAATCGTGTTCAGACCTCTTACCCGCGATAATATCGCATCTATTGCGGATATAATGCTCTCTGAGGTAAGAAAGCGGCTCAGAGCTGAAAAGAATGTCTCGATGGAGGTGACCCGAGCTGCAAAGGAATTCCTTATTGACAGGGGCTATGATGAAAAGTTCGGAGCGAGACCGCTCAGAAGAACGGTACAGAAATACATAGAGGATCTGCTGGCGGATGATATTCTTGACGGAACCATCAGGAGCGGGGACCGTGTCAGGGTCGATACTGACGGAACAGGAGAGGGACTTAAGCTGTCTGTCAGAAGATCCGGGGGTCGTGTCAGGGGCGATACCGACGGTAAAGGGGACGGACTTAAGCCTTCTGTCAGAAGATCCGGATCAAAACAGACCGATAATAAGTAAAGGAGCTTGATTTGGCTGGTAAGGGTAAGGAGGAAACTGTATTTTTCTGCAGCAGCTGCGGGTATGAATCTAAAAAATGGATGGGGCAGTGCCCTGCCTGCAGAACCTGGGGAGCTTTTGCCGAGGAGCCTGTAGTCAGAATGCGCTCTGCCTCCGGTGTACAGGCAAGGTATCCGGGCTGCGGCTCCGATATTGCTTCGGTTCCTATAAGCAGTGTTGACCCTGATGAGGAAAGCAGGATCGATACCGGCTTTGAAGAGTTTTCGAGGGTGCTTGGAGGCGGTATAGTCCCCGGCAGTCTCATTCTTATAGGAGGAGACCCGGGAATAGGAAAATCTACGCTGCTGCTTCAGACAGCGGCAAATATAGCTGCTTCGGGCAGCAGAGTGGTCTACATATCAGGTGAGGAGAGTCTCAGGCAGATCAGGCTCAGAGCCGACAGGATCGGTACGATGCCTGACGAGCTGAGATTTGTGACAGATACAGACATCGACAGGATAATATCCCTTCTGGAAAAGGAAAAGCCTTCCGTTTGTGTTATTGACTCGGTTCAGACAATGTTCACGGCCGAGGCTCAGTCTGTAGCCGGCAGTGTTACTCAGGTCAGAGAATGTGCACAGCGTATGATGCGGTTTACCAAGAGCTCCGGTACGGCGGCATTTCTTGTGGGGCATGTTACGAAGGAGGGAACCGTAGCAGGACCCAGAGTACTGGAGCACATAGTGGATACTGTTGTTTTCTTTGAATCGGGAGATCAGTTCGGCTACAGATTCCTGCGCAGTGTCAAGAACCGTTTCGGCTCCACAAATGAGATCGGTGTTTTTGAGATGTCCTCCGACGGACTGAGAGCCGTTGCGAATCCGTCCGAGTATCTTCTGGAGGGAAGACCTGTCAATACTGCCGGAACTGCCGTTACATGCCTAATGGAGGGAAGCAGACCTGTTCTGATGGAGGTTCAGGGACTGGTTTCGGAGACCCAGTACAATCTGCCGAGAAGACAGACCAACGGTATAGATTTTAACAGGCTGAGCATGCTTCTGGCAGTGCTTTCAAAGAGAGCCGGAATAGATCTCGGAAGAATGGATGCATATGTCAATATCACCGGAGGAATGCGAGTCACGGAGCCCTCGGCTGATCTTGCGGTGATAGCGGTGCTGATATCTGCAGCAAAAAACCGGATCATTCCTCCTGATACCGTGCTCTTCGGGGAGGTCGGTCTTTCGGGAGAGGTAAGAGCTGTTCCCCAGGCTTCGGAAAGGGTAAGGGAGGCTGTCAGACTGGGATTCAGGCATATCATACTGCCAAAAACATGTCTCAGAGGAGCTGCAGCCCCGGAAAATGTAAAAATGACAGGTATCGCTCATATCGGAGAGCTTTCAGGACTTCTTTCTGATGTGAGAAAAGAAGGAGAATAATGGCTGAACAATTAGTATCTGTACTTGCCGGGGCTTTGTCCGGAAGCCTGAGCGGTGAGGCTGTATGTTTTATTATTTCATTGCTTCCGATCCTTGAGCTGAGAGGAGGTCTGCTGGCAGCATCGCCTGCATTCTTAAATGTGCCTGTTGCAGCAGCGGTCCCTTTATGCATTATCGGAAATCTTTTGCCGATCCCTTTTGTTCTGCTGCTGATAGAGAGAATACTTGTTCTCATGGAAAGAATCAGCATTACCTCGGGTCTGGCGCTATGGCTCAGGAGAAAGGCCGATAAAAACAAGGATAAAATAGTCAGGTATGGCTTCTGGGGTCTGGTGCTCTTTGTGGGCATTCCGCTTCCGGGTACCGGGGCATGGACAGGAAGTCTGGTGGCCGCTCTGCTTCATATGCCGTTTAAAAAATCATTTTCGGCATGTGTCATAGGTGTCATGATGGCGGCAGTCATTATGTATATCGTGTCCTACGGGATACTTGGGGCTGTTTTTGCATGAGCGGCGTAATGAGCCGTTAATACGGATATTATCAGCAGGAGGGTAAATATGGAGTATATTTCTCACATCAGGGAGGCATCACTGGACACTGTGATCTCCTTTGCGGTCACGCTTGTTATCTGCATTATTGCCATGAGGGTCATCACCGGCATTGTCAACAGACTGCTGAACAGGTCCAGGATCGATCACACGGTCAGGAACCTTATCAACACGATCCTGAAGATCGGACTCTGGGCACTGGCTGTGATCATTATTGCCGACTCACTCGGTATATCCACCGCATCTCTTATTGCGGTGCTTTCGGTAGCAGGTCTGGCTCTTTCTCTTTCAGTTCAGGATATAATGTCTAATATCTTTTCCGGTATTATCATTCTTCTTTTTAATCATACCTTCAAAAAAGGAGATTATGTGGATATCGGAAGCATCTCCGGAACAGTAGATAATGTGGGAATTACTCATACATTTGTAAAGACGCTTGACAACAGGCTTATCAGCATCCCGAACAAGGATGTGGCAGCGGCGTCTGTAGTGAATTATAATTCGGAGGCACTCCGCAGAGTTGATATGAAGTACACTGCGGATTATGAGGACAGTACAGAAGCTGTCACTGCAGCAATAAGGGATGCGATCGCCATGGATGACAGGATAATGCAGGATCCGGCTCCTTTTATCGGGATCAGCAGCTTTAATGACAGCAATATAGAATATGCTGTGCGTGTATGGTGCAGAACGGAGCATTACTGGGATGTATACTTTGCACTTAACAATAACATTCGCATCACCTTTGATAAGAATAACGTGCATATGACCTACAATCATATCAACGTTCATCTTCAGAACAGCTGATCGTATTGCCTGATCATAATATAAATAAATATATATATATATGATATTTATGTAATTGTTCAGCACTCTGTAAGATTATTCGCACTATATCATGACGGGTACTGAATAGTTTCAGCTTTTTTCAATAAACTGCTTGCTTTTTTTACAGAAGAATGTTAGAATACAAAAGCTTTGAAGAGCAAGCTGTAGGGGCATCATCCAATGGTAGGATACCGGTCTCCAAAACCGTCAATCTGGGTTCGAGTCCTAGTACCCCTGTTAACAGAATACCTATAAAGAGTGCGCGAGAGACAAGCTCGTTGACCGCACAGCAACCGCTGATAAGAGCAAGGTGCTAAAGCTTGGATGATGGGTTAAATATGACTTTCAATCCCTGACTCTGAGAGTCAGGTTTTTTTATTTCAAGGAGGAAGAATGGCCAGAAGATTATTTACATCCGAGTCTGTTACCGAAGGACATCCGGATAAGGTCTGCGATCAGGTATCCGATGCTATACTGGATGCTATTATCGCTGTTGATCCGGAGGCTCATGTTGCCTGTGAGACCTTCGCAACTACAGGAACCCTTGTTTGTATGGGTGAGGTCAGCACAACTGCGTCGGTGCCGTATGAGAAGATTGCGAGAGACGTAGTATGCGATATTGGCTATGACAGGGATGATATTGGATTTAACGGACGTACGATCGGTGTGCTTACATCTATCCATGAGCAGTCAGCCGATATTGCTCTGGGAGTCGATAGATCATTTGAGTATAAGGAGGGCCAGGAGGACGAGGCAAATCTCAGAGGAGCCGGAGATCAGGGAATCATGTTCGGCTATGCCTGCAATGAGACAGAGGAATATATGCCGCTGGCCGCAATGTATGCTCATAAGCTGTCCATGAAGCTTACCGAGGTCAGAAAGAACGGTACCTTCGACTATCTCAGACCTGACGGAAAGACTCAGGTTACTGTTGAGTATATTGATGATAAGCCTGCAAGAATAGATGCTGTCGTGCTTTCTACTCAGCACGCGGACAGCGTTTCTCTGGAGCAGCTGAGGGCAGATATGACAGAGGCTGTCATCAAGGCCGTCATTCCTGCAGAGCTCATTGATGAGAACACTAAGATATATATCAATCCAACAGGCAGATTCGTTATCGGAGGTCCTGCCGGCGACACCGGTCTTACAGGAAGAAAAATAATCGTCGATACCTACGGAGGAGCCGCAAAGCACGGCGGCGGAGCCTTCAGCGGAAAGGATCCGACAAAGGTAGACAGGTCAGCAGCCTATGCCCTCAGGCATATTGCCAAGAATATCGTAGCGGCCGGGCTTGCCGACAGATGTGAGATACAGGCGGCCTATGCTATCGGAGTTGCAAGGCCTGTATCTGTCATGGTAGACACCTTCGGAACAGGCAGATACACTAACGATCAGATAGAGGAGGCGGTCAACAGGGTATTTGATCTGAGACCATACTCTATTATCAGGGATCTCAGGCTTCAGAGACCGATCTACCGCAAGACAGCAGCCTACGGTCATTTCGGAAGAAATGATGCAGACTTCACATGGGAGGCACTGGATAAGACGGAGGAGCTCAAGAGGGCTATCGCTGAATAACTGATAATATATTTTACTGAGCCGCAGCCGGCTGTTTACGGCGCGGCTCTTTTCGGAGGTTTTACAATGGAAAGTCTGCAGGGAAAATGTGTTGTTGTCGGTGTTACGGGAGGAATTGCAGCGTATAAGTCGGCGCTGCTTGTTTCGGCCCTGAAAAAGACCGGAGCGGATGTTCATGTAATAATGACGGAAAACGCTGCTCAGTTTATCACACCGCTCACATTTGAGACTCTTTCTAACAATAAGTGCATGGTCGATACCTTTGATCGCAATTTCAAATATGACGTTGCTCATATTTCTATCGCAAAGGCTGCGGATCTTATCGTTATCGCTCCGGCAACAGCCAATGTGATCGCAAAGCTGGCTCACGGAATAGCCGATGATATGCTGACGACCGTGGTGCTGGCTGCGGGCTGCAAAAAGCTTGTAGCTCCGGCAATGAATACAGGCATGTTGGAGAATCCTATAACACAGGATAATATCAGGACGCTTGAAAAATACGGCTTCGGTATTATTCCATCGGAATGCGGACTGCTGGCATGCAAAGATGTGGGCAGCGGCAAGCTTCCGGATACACAGGTTATCATGGACTGGATATTACGCGAGCTTGCCTTTGAAAAGGATCTTGAGGGACTCACCATCGCAGTCAGCGCAGGACCTACAAGGGAAGCGATAGACCCGGTCAGATATATCAGCAATAAGAGCAGCGGAAAGATGGGTTATTCGATAGCCAGAGCAGCAATGCTGAGAGGAGCGAGGGTCAGACTGATTTCAGGTCAGACAGGACTGGAGCCGGTTCCGTTTGCGGATAATATCAGGATAACCTCGACCCGTGAGATGTATGAGGCATTCAAAAAGGCTCTTCCGGATACGGATATTGTCATCAAGGCTGCGGCTGTCGCGGATTACAGACCGTCGGTGGTTGCCGAAAACAAGATCAAAAAAACAGACGGGGATATGAGCATCGGTCTGGAAAGGACAGAGGACATCATTTCCTACTGCGGACAGAACAGACATCCAGGACTTTTTCTCTGCGGCTTCAGTATGGAGACGGAAAACATGCTGGAAAACTCCAGAAAAAAACTCAAAAAGAAAAATCTGGATATGATCGTGGCAAATAACCTCAAGCAGGCGGGAGCCGGATTTGCAGTCGATACAAATATCGTTACGATCATTACCGAGGACGGAGTCACCGAGCTTCCTATTATGGATAAGGATGAGGTTGCTCACAGACTGCTGGATGAGATAGTAAGACGCAGAAAACTTGCCTCAGGAAGTATTGACAATTAAGAATTGTATTGTTAATCTTTAGTCGTTTACGGTATGTTTTCCTGCTGATTATTTCAACAGGCAACTTTTTTATTTTACCGGGAAGGCATACGTTCCGGGAACATGTGTCTGAACGGTCACATATTTTTACAGGGAGAAGAAGATGAAAAAATTACTTGCGGTGCTTCTTGCATCATCAATGGTTTTCACACTTTGTGCCTGCGGTTCAGGCTCATCGGGAGCTGCCGAGACAACAAAGGCTGCGGAGCAGTCTGCGGCTCAGTCAGCTGAAACACAGGCTGAGGCAGAGACAACGGCGGCTGCCGACGATACGGTATATAAGGTGGGCATGGTCTGCATCGGCAACGACAACATGGCCTATGACCGCAACTTCTATATGGCTGCGGATGCCGCAAAGGAAGAACTTGCCGCTGACGGCATCAATATTGAGTGGGTCTACACATACGATCATCCGGAAGGCGATCCGGTTGCTTCAGACTGCGAGGAGCTTGCAGATTCCGGATGCATTGCGGTATTTCTTAATTCCTACGGCATGGAGCCTGCTATGCTTACAGTAGCCGGGGATTATCCTGATGTGGTATTTGCTGCTCTTACAAACGAGACCTCCAAGTCGGATGCTCTGGAGAACACAGTAAATGCCTTCCCGTCCATCTATGAGGGCAGATATCTTGCAGGTATCGCTGCAGGCATGAAGCTCAACGAGATGATCGAAAAGGGTGAGATCAAAGAGGATGAGGCTGTTATGGGCTATGTAGGAGCCTATACATATTCCGAGGTAGTATCGGGATATACTGCCTTCTATCTCGGAGCAAAGTCCGTTTGTCCGAGCGTTACCATGCTTGTTGAGTTTATAGGTTCATGGGGCAACCCGGCTATCGAGGCTGCTACAGCTCAGGATCTTATTGACAGAGGTGCTGTTCTTATTTCCCAGCATTCCGATGCTACAACTCCTGCAACAACCGCTCAGGATAACGGCGTATACAGCGTAGGCTACAACATTTCCATGACAGATGTTGCTCCTGAGTCTGCTATCATCTCCTCAAGGATAGACTGGACAAATTATTTTGTTTATGTGATCAGGACTATCGTAGAGGGCGGAAAGGTTGATCAGGATTTCTGCCAGCACGGTATTGCCGACGGTTCCGTAAAGCTTACAGAGCTCAACGAGGCCATTGCGGCTCCGGGAACGGCTGAGGCTATCGCTGCTGCAGAGGAGAAGCTCAAGTCAGGAGAACTTAAAGTATTCGATACATCCACATTTACTGTAGGCGGACAGACTCTGGAGTCCTCCATGATCGACATGGATGCGGATTTCCAGCCGGATTCACAGGATGCCGTTTCAGACGGCTTCTATCATGAGTCCTTCTACAAGTCAGCTCCTTCATTCTCGGAGAGAATCGACGGCATCACTCTTGTAAACGAAGAGTATTGATCAGATAGAGATTTTTAACTTCAGTGCTGCTGCACCGTGATTGCGCGTATATTTGTACGGTTTCGGGTGCGGCAGCACTTTTCAGCAGCAGTCCGCGAAAGGGGAATAGTTTTGGAAGGAACGCACGCAGTTGAATTCAGAGGTATCAGTAAGTACTTCGGTGATGTTGCGGCAAATGAGAATGTCGATCTGTATCTGGACAAGGGCGTGATCATGTCTCTGCTCGGTGAGAACGGATCGGGAAAGACGACTCTCATGAATATGCTTGCGGGGATATATTTTCCTGATAAGGGAGAGATCCTGATCAACGGAAAGCCTGTTTCCATCAGATCGCCGAGAGATGCATTTGAAAACCGTATCGGTATGATCCATCAGCATTTTATGCTTGTGGATGTCTTTACGGCTGCCGAGAATATTATTCTCGGACTCGAGGAGGAGGGCAGGCTGGATCGCAGACAGACAGCTGATAGGGTCAGACAGATCAGCGAAAAGTACGGCTTCAGCATAGATCCCGATAAAAAGGTATACGAAATGTCTGTTTCAGAGAAACAGACTGTGGAGATAATCAAGGTTCTTTATCGCGGAGCGGATATTCTGATACTTGATGAGCCTACTGCGGTCCTGACACCTCAGGAGACTGAAAAGCTCTTTAAGGTAATGCGTGCCATGAGGGATGACGGAAAATCCATTATTATCATTACCCATAAGCTCAATGAGGTCATGGAGATCTCTGATGTGGTGGCTGTTCTCAGAAGGGGAAGGCATATTGCCACAGTCAGAACGACCCAGACCAATGAGGCAGAGCTTACCGAGATGATGGTAGGAAAAAAGGTCAGCCTGAATATCAGGAGAAATACTCCTGTGAATCCGGTTCCGAGGCTTACGGTGGCAGGCCTTACATGTACTGACAGCAGCGGAGTGCCAAAGCTGGATGATGTCGGCTTTATTGCCTACGGCGGTGAGATACTGGGTATAGCCGGAATTGCCGGCTCCGGTCAGAAGGAGCTTTTAGAGGCGATCGCCGGACTCAGGAAGGCTGATAAGGGTTCTGTTATTTACACACCGGAGGGCAAGGCGCCGGAGGATCTTGTGGGAAAGACCCCGATGGAGATCAAGGATGCGGGCGTCTCGCTGGCCTTCGTACCCGAGGACAGACTGGGTATGGGACTTGTGGGAGGCATGGGCATGACCGGCAATATGATGCTCAGATCCTGGACAAGTGGAAAGGGTATTTTTATAGATACAAAGGCTCCGAGAGAGCTGGCAAAGCAGGTACACGATTTCCTTGATGTGGTCACCCCGGATATAGATTATCCGGTCAGAAAGCTGTCAGGAGGAAATGTACAGAAGGTTCTTGTGGGACGTGAGATAGCCTCCTCTCCTTCGGTACTGATGAGCGCCTATGCTGTTCGAGGTCTTGATATCAATACCTCCTATGTGATCTATAATCTGATGGCCGACCAGAAGGAAAAGGGAGTAGCGGTCATCTTTGTCGGCGAGGATCTGGATGTGCTTCTTGAACTGTGTGATAAGATACTTGTTCTCTGCGGGGGAAGGGTTTCCGGAATAGTTGATGCCAGAACCGCCACCAAGGAGGAGATAGGACTGCTTATGACCAGGCTGGGCGGAAAGGAGGCAAAGGACAATGAATGAAAAGACTCCTCTGATTCGTATATCCAAGCGTGAAAATGCCGGTAAGGGTTATATCTGGTTTGTCAGAGCCATGGCGTTTCTGTTTGCTCTGCTGCTCAGCTGCCTGGTTTTTGCGGCTGCCGGCGCCGATCCTGTTGAGGCATACGGCACAATGATAAGCGGATCGCTCGGAAAAAAGAGCGGCATCAGGCAGGTGGTAAAGACTGCGGCTCCTCTGCTGGGAACAGCCCTTGCCCTTGCGCCTTGCTTTAAGATGAAGTTCTGGAACATAGGCGCCGAGGGACAGATAACTGTCGGAGCTATGGCTGCTGCTTTCTTTGCCATCAATTTCGGCACAAAGCTTCCTTCACCGGTGCTTCTTACCGCTATGGGCATAGGCTCCATGGTGCTTGGAGCCCTTTGGGCGGGCATTCCGGCTGCCTTCAAGGCAAAATGGCATACAAACGAGACTCTGTTTACTCTTATGCTCAATTATATTGCCATCGGCATTGTCGGATGGCTTCAGGGCGGTCCGTGGGAAGGAAAGCAGGGCTCACAGGTGATACCGAACTTTGTCGAAGCTGCGGTGCTTCCAAAGGTTCTCGGTGTTCACTGTGGGTGGATAATCGTGCTTATCCTTGTTGTTTTTATATTTGTATATATGAATTATACAAAGCAGGGATACGAGATATCCGTTCTCGGCGAATCTGAAAATACCGCAAGGTACGCAGGAATGAATGTTTCCGTTATCACCGTCAGAACAGCCTGCATATCCGGAGCGATATGCGGTCTCGTAGGGTTTATGGTGGCTTCGGGAGCCAATCAGACCCTTTATGCAGATGTTGCCGACGGAGTAGGCTTCACGGCCATTACCGTTGCGTGGCTTGCTCAGCTCAATCCATTTGCCATGATCATTATTTCGCTTCTCTTCGGAGTTCTCAGCAAGGGTGCCTCCAGCCTTCAGACAGGCATGGGAGTTCCTTCTTCCGTATCGGAGATCATAAAGGGACTGCTGCTGCTGTGCCTGCTGGGATGTGAGTTCTTTATCAATTACAGACTGACCTTCAGAGGTCATTCGGTCGGAGAGAAAAAGGGGTGTGAATAATGAATTTTAATCTTATCGGACTTATTCGTGCTGCTGTTCTGAACGGCACCCCGCTGCTTTTCGGTACATCGGGTGAGATCCTCACACAGAAATCCGGCAATATGAACCTTGGAGTAGAGGGTCTCATGTTTATGGGCGGAGCCTTCGGACTGCTCGGAGCATTTGTGTACGGAAATGCAGCAGGAGATGGGGCTGTCGGCTGGATAGCGGTTATGATCGCATTTCTGTCTGCCTTTGCCGCAGGCATTATCGGGTCTCTGATATTCAGCTTTCTGACGGTCACTCTTCGTGCCAACCAGAATGTTACGGGTCTGGCTCTGACGATCTTCGGAACGGGAGTCGGTCAGTTTGTCGGCGAGCTCATGAGGCTTAAGGTCGGAGGAAACGTGTCTGTCAGCAACTCTCTTAAGACAGCATTTTCAGGGTCTGTATTTCCTGAAGCCATGCAGAGCATTCCTGTTCTCGGACCGTTGCTCTTTAACTATAATGTATTTGTATATATCGGTCTTGTGATTGTTGTCATTATGTATCTGTTTCTGAATAAGACCAGAAAGGGATTGTATCTGAGGGCAGTGGGAGAATCTCCGGCAACGGCGGATGCGGCCGGTATAAGCGTGACAAAGTACAGATATCTGGCTACCTGTATAGGAGGAGGAATCTCCGCCATCGGAGGCATGGTTCATACTATGACTATTTCAGGCTGTGTCTGGAATCATACAGCTTTGGCCGGAGAAGGCTGGGTGGCTGTTGCCCTCGTTATTTTCTGCCTTTGGAAGCCGCTTAATTCACTTTGGGGTTCGATCCTGTTCGGAGGACTGCTCATTCTTTATCTCAGGCTTCCGATACCGTTTATACCTACCCAGATATACAAGATCGTGCCGTATATTGCCACAGCCGTGGTGCTCGTGATAGTATCGATGAGGCAGCGCAGAGAGGATCAGCCGCCTGCCGGACTGGGACTCAATTACTTCAGAGAAGAGAGATAAGCTCTTACTTGACTCGGGTCTTTAATAATAGTATATTTGACTCTGTATGTTGATCAGTGTTTTATTTTATATTAAGCACTCCCCGGCATACAGAGTCCTGTTTTTTGTATGGGGAGAGTGCAGAGGAGAAAAGCTATGGATTTAAATTTTGGAACTTTTTCCAAAGACGTTGACAGGTCATACAAGACCTACAGTATGGAACTGTGCGGCAGAACTCTTTCTGCCGATATAGGCAGGGTCTCGGCTCAGGCTAACGGCGCTGTTCTTATGCATTATGGAGATACAACTATTCTTGCAACCGCAACTGCTTCCAAGGAGCCGAGGGACGGTGTGGATTTCTTCCCGCTTTCTGTCGAGTACGAAGAGAAGATGTATGCTGTTGGAAAGATACCGGGCGGATTTAATAAGAGGGAAGGAAAGGCGTCGGAGCATGCCATTCTTACATCCAGAGTTATCGACCGTCCTATGAGACCGCTTTTCCCGAAGGATTACCGTAATGATGTTCTTTTGGATGATATGGTAATGTCTGTGGATCCTGACTGCCCTCCGGAGGTTCTTGCGATGCTTGGATCTTCACTGGCAACAAGCATCTCCGATATTCCTTTTGACGGTCCTTGTGCAGCGACAATGGTAGGACTTGTAGACGGTAGGTTTGTGTTTAACCCGACAAATGCGGAAAAGGTCCTTTCAGATCTTTCTCTTACTGTAGCATCCACAAAGGATAAGGTCATCATGATCGAGGCCGGAGCCAATGAGGTAAGTGATGAGGTCATGATCGATGCCATTTATCAGGCTCATGAGATCAATCAGAAGATCATCGCCTGGATGGAGCAGATCATTGCCGAGGTAGGAAAGCCGAAGCACGCCTATGTTTCCTGCGCTGTTCCGGAGGAGCTCTTTGCGGCGATCAGAGAAGAGGTTCCTCAGGAAGAGATGGAGGAGGCTGTTTTCTGTGATGAGAAGCAGAAGCGTGATGCGAATATTGCTGCTATTACCGCCCGTCTTAAGGAGAAATTTGCAGATAACGAGGAGTGGCTTGCGGTTCTCGGTGAGGCTGTATATCAGTATCAGAAGAAGACTGTCCGCAAGATGATACTCAAGGACAGAAAGAGACCTGACGGCAGAGGCATTTCGGAGATCAGACCGCTTGCGGCCGAGATAGATGTGGTTCCGAGAGTGCACGGCTCAGGCATGTTTACAAGAGGTCAGACACAGATCCTCAATATCTGTACACTTGCACCGCTTTCCGATGCCCAGAAGATAGATGGTCTGGATGAGACTGTAACCTCCAAGAGATATATGCATAACTATAACTTCCCGTCATATTCTGTCGGTGAGACGAAGCCTTCGAGAGGACCGGGAAGAAGAGAGATAGGTCACGGAGCTCTTGCTGAGAAGGCTCTTATTCCTGTACTTCCGAGTGTTGAGGAATTCCCTTATGCTATCAGAACAGTGTCCGAAACACTGGAGTCAAACGGATCCACATCTCAGGCTTCGGTATGTGCTTCTTCACTTTCACTGATGGCTGCCGGAGTACCTATCAAGGCTCCTGTTGCCGGTATCAGCTGCGGTCTTGTTACAGGAGAAACAGACGACGATTATATTGTTCTTACAGATATTCAGGGACTTGAGGACTTCTTCGGAGATATGGACTTCAAGGTTGCAGGTACCGAGAAGGGAATCACTGCTATTCAGATGGATATCAAGATCCATGGTCTTACAAGACCTATCGTTGAGGAGGCTATCGCCCGTACTCATGAGGCACGCCTTTACATCATGAACAATATCATGAATCCTGTGATTTCCGCGCCGAGACCTGAGCTTTCCAGGTATGCGCCTAAGATAAGCTCCATAACCATCGACCCGTCAAAGATCGGAGATGTAGTCGGAAAGCAGGGCAAGACCATCAACAAGATCATCGAGGAGACAGGAGTTCAGATCGATATTGAGGATGACGGACATGTTTCTGTATGCGGTACGGATCAGGATATGATCGACAGAGCTATTGAGATAATCGAGAGCATAGTGACAGATATCGAGCTTGGCATGATCACCTCCGGACCTGTTGTAAATATTCTTCCTATCGGTGCACAGGTTCAGCTTGGACCGAACAAGAAGGGTCTTATTCATATTTCCAGACTGGCTGACAGCCGTGTCGGAAAGGTTGAGGATGTGGTAAAGCTCGGAGACGAGGTGACTGTAAGAGTTATCAAGGTCGATGAGATAGGAGGAAAGATCGATCTGTCCATGCGTCCATCGGATATTAACGATACATGGTCACCTGAGCTTGAAAACGAGCGCAGAAAGAGCTTCGGGGACCGCAGAGAGCATGGCGGAGACAGAGACCGCAGAGGCTCAAGGGACAGAAGAGACAGACACTGATCTCTTTAGTCTGTCCGATTTTTTATACAGACATGAGTATTTCGCCTGACAGCGATCAGCTGAAGGCAATCATGCATGGTTTGGGACCGGCAATGGTAATAGCCGGTCCCGGCAGCGGCAAAACTGCTGTAATAACAGGGAGAGCTGCTTCTCTTATCAACTGTGGACTGGCTGCTCCCGACAGCATACTTGTTATAACATTTACACACACTGCCGCTGCGGAGATGCATCAGAGATTTCTGCGCTTATCAGCCGGAGAAAGGAGAGAGGGCCCGGTAATGACCGGGAATACTCCTGTTTTCGGTACCTTTCATTCTGTTTTTTATTCTTTATTAAGACATCATACAGGCTTTGGCAGCTATACACTGGCAACACATGCGCAGTCTGCCGAGGTTCTTCGCAGGCTTTTCGACAGATTATATCCAGATAACAGGTATTCTTCGGATCTATATTCAAATCTGCTTAATAGTATAAGCAGGTTTAAAAACGGTATCCGGGATCAGGATCCGTCATCGTCTTTTATGGGACAGGAGCCGTTCGGACTGATAAGGGAATATGATAAAATGATGAGGGAAATAGGGCTGTTCGATTTTGATGATATGCTGTTGGAGTTTTATGCGGCATTAAAGAAAGACCGTATGTTCCTTCAGGCTGTCAGGAGCAGATTCAGGTTCATTATGATCGATGAGTTTCAGGATATCAATGCCCTGCAGTTTGAGATCATCAGAATGATGGCGCAGGAACATCGCAATCTGTTTGTTGTAGGGGATGATGACCAGAGTATATATGCCTTCAGAGGCTCGAGACCGGAGATAATGCTGGGGTTTACGGGATATTATCCGGATGCTGTATTATATACATGTGTTTCCAATTACAGATCCCAGGCTGAGATAATTTTTGCTTCCCGCAGACTTATAGAGAGAAACAGACACAGGTTCGGAAAGGCATTGAAGGCTGTGAATCCACCCGGCGCGAAGGTGACGGTTCGAACCTTTTCTGACAGCCGCAGGGAGGCGGTATATGTTGCCGGCTGTATTGCGGATCACCTGCAAAGGAACCCGCTGTGGAGCTTCGGAATTTTATTCAGGAATCACAGGCTGCAGAGTGAGGTCCGCAGGGAGCTGGTAAAAAGGGGACTTTGGGAGGAGACTGAGAAGGGAAGGATCAGGCTTCTGACATTTCACGCCTCCAAGGGCCTGGAATTTGACGTTGTGTTCCTGATAGGCGCAAACGATGAAACAGTACCAGGCATCAGGCACTCTGTCACAGAAGACGAAGAGGCTGTTATCGAGGAGGAACGGCGGCTTTTTTATGTAGCCATGACAAGAGCAAAAAAAATTCTTCACATTTCAAACACAAAATACATATATAATAAAAAGCAAACGATCAGCCGTTATGTTTTAGAAGCCCTGAGCATGAGGGACAGGCTGAGATATTTTGCATGGGAGATGTTAAACAGCAATGAATGACATGAAGATACTGATAGTGGATGACGAGGACAGGATACGAAAGCTTCTCAGGGATTTCCTGTCTATCAAGGGCTATGAGTGTGCGGAAGCGGCTGACGGAGAGAAAGCACTGGAGATTTTCTTTTCCGACAGGAGCATAGGTCTGATTATATTAGATGTTATGATGCCTAAGCTGAACGGCTGGGAGGTACTGAAAACCATAAGAGAGACCTCAAGGATTCCTGTCATAATGCTTACGGCACGGGGCGAGGAACAGGATGAGCTGCATGGCTTTGAGCTTGGCGCAGATGAATACATTTCCAAGCCGTTTTCTCCAAAGATCCTTACAGCCAGAGTCGATGCCATACTTCGCAGATCCCACAATACCGATACGGATATTCTTGAATGCGGCGGTGTGAGGCTGAATAAGTCGTCCCATACCGTTACGGCTGACGGAGAGCCTGTTGATCTCAGCTTCAAGGAGTTTGAGCTTCTGGAGTATTTTATTAACAATAAAAACATCGCACTCAGCAGAGACAATATACTTAACAACGTGTGGGACTACGACTATTTCGGTGATTCGAGGACCATAGATACACATGTAAAAAAACTGAGAGCAAAGCTTGGAGATTGCGGAAATCAGATCAAGACGGTCTGGGGCATGGGCTATAAATTTACAGAGGAATAAAGGCATTCGTGTGACAAAAGGGTTACATTTAATCTTCATATGAGATCATCCATAAGAAAAAACTTTACATTGATATTCATTTCTCTGGTTGCTGTGCTCCTGCTGATCATGAACCTTGTTCACAGTATTTTTCTGCAGAAGTATTATGAGAAGGAGAAGATCGCACAGATGATCGAGGCCTACGAGGCTATTGATTCGGCGGTCTATGATGCTGTGGCAGAGGGAAAGACGCTTCTTGAGATCATGAATGATGAATTTGATAAAAATGCGGAGGATTCAAGATATACCTCCGTATTCAGGACGCTGTCGGATAGATACGGCATCGACGCGGTTTTGATGGATGATGAAGGCAGAAAGGCGGGAACCAGCCGTGAAAGCCAGTGGAACGGAGCAAAGCTCAAGGCTTACTATGCCTTCAGAGACGTCTACGGATATGACGAGAAGATGTATTATCCTCTGTGGAGAGGCAAAAACGAAAATAACGGCAGCGACCTTAAAAGAGACAGCATCAAGGTCATAAGCACCACGGATAATTACACGCTGCAGTCCTTTTTTGATTTCCGCTCCAAGACCAACTATATTGAATGCTGGGGAACCTTTTCCGATGACAAAACCATGTTTTTGCTGAGCATGCCTTTGGTCAGCATAGAAGAAAGCGCTCAGATAAGCAGAACATTTCTGAATGCGGTGACATTGCTGATACTTGTCATAGGTACTGCAGCAGTATATCTTACCACCGGTATGATAACCAAGCCTATAAATGATCTTGCCGGCATTGCCGAAAGAATGAGCCATCTTGATTTCAGCGCCAGGTATTCGGGAAACAGCAGGAATGAGATAGGTGTATTAGGGCAGTCCATGAATGTGATGTCAGAACGGCTGGAGGCGTCTATCCTGGAGCTGAAGGAGGCCAATCAAAGACTCCGTGAGGACAATGATCTGAAGACCAGAATAGACGATATGCGAAAGGAGTTCATTGCGGATGTTTCCCACGAGCTGAAAACTCCTATATCCATTATCGAGGGATATGCCGAGGGACTTAACGAGGGACTTGCAGATTCTCCTGAGGACAGAGCTTACTATTGCGGAGTCATCATAGATGAGGCTGCAAAAATGAACAGGCTGGTGAAACAGCTGACTACCCTGATGTCATATGAGATGGACAGCAATTCGGATGAGTGTATCGATTTTGATGCTTCGGAGCTTGTAAAGAGCGTAGTTCAGTCCCAGAGCATTAAACTGAACGAAGCCGGAGCGGTAACGGAGCTGAAGGTGGAGGATGGAGTGATCATCAGGGGTGACGAGTTCAAGATAGAGGAGGCCTTTACCAATTACCTGAATAATGCCGTCAACCATCTTGACGGAAAGAAAAGAATAACTGTCAGCTTAGAAAGAAGGAACGGCTTTGCAGTGTTCGAGGTATATAATGACGGAGAACCTATTCCTGAGGAAAGTCTGAACAGAATCTGGGAGAAGTTTTATAAGGTGGACAAATCCAGATCCAGAAAATATGGCGGAAGCGGCATAGGCTTGAGCATCGTCAAGGCAATAGTCGAGAGTCACGGAGGCAGCTGCAGCGTCGAAAACAGAGAAAACGGGGTGGCTTTCCTGTTCAGTATTCCTCTGCATAACGAGAATTATCTGCCGGAGGAGCCGGCAGTGCAGGATGCTTGATAAATACTTTCAAGCGTCTCTTTCAAATGTCCGGGCTTATGAGGCAGGATCTCCGATCATTACAATAAGCAGCAGTACGGAAGCCTCTGTATGAAGTAAAAATTACCGGATAAAAAAATATTTAAGAATTGCTTGACTTTCAAATCGAGTCTGATATAATAAGCACTGTTGTCGGGGTGTGGCTCAGTTTGGTAGAGCACTTGATTTGGGATCAAGGGGTCGCAGGTTCGAATCCTGTCACCCCGATTAAATGAAAGCAGGGCTGTTGCCGTAGGGCAGCGGCTCTTTTTTTACACATAGCTGCCTGACTTTGAACTGTTATTAACAAAAAGGCATTGCAGCTGTATTTATACAAAGGCATTATGATCGATATTAACGCAAAGGGCTTTTTTTACGATATTAACGCAAAGGGCTTTTTTCACGATATTAATGCAAACGCATCATGGTATTAACACAAAAGCATTTCATCTGTACGGATTCCGGATACTGTTATGGACTATAATAAACTGAAACAATTAAGAGACGGCGAGTATTTCGGCAATATGCTGGGCCTTAAGCATATCGAGGTAAGAGAGGGCTATGCCAGCACAGAGCTTAAGGTAAAACGGGAGTTCATCAATCTTCAGAATACCATCCACGGAGGTATTCTGCTGACTTTGGCGGATGTCACAGGGGGAACGGCAGCCTGCTCCTACGGCAATATTGTTGCTACAGTGGATAACAGCTACCATTTCCTCAGGGCACGTGAAGATATCAGGATGCTGAGAGCCGAGGCGAAGGTTATCAGAGCCGGAAGAAGGCTGATAGTAACAGAGGTCCTGGTTTCAGATGAAGCAGGCACCCTTTTGGGACAGGGCATCTTTACGTATATGCCTCTGGATATGCCGATAGCATAAATAATGGCTGCAAAAAATATCAGATCTAATCCGTGATTGTGTCGCGGGAGCATTTGTGTTATATTAAATGAGCCTGAGATGTTCGTCGGGTTTATTATATTACTTCCACAATCTGACATACGGGATTTCGTATAGAGCTGATGATGCCGGGCCGCCTGTGAGCGGAAGACTGAGGCAGCTCTGAGATAACCCACCTGGCTTTACAGCTGGGAGTCAACAGTAAACCAGCGGCACCTTGGGTATTTTTTATTTCGGACAAAGCACTCGTTAGCTGCCGGGTCCAATCTGATTAATTAAATTATGGATTACAGAGAACTTGCAAAGATTGCTGTGGAGAAGCTTAAATTCAGCTATACTCCGTACAGCGGATTTAATGTGGCTGCAGCCTTGCTGACAGAAAGCGGCAAGGTATATTTTGGTGTAAACATTGAAAACGCAGCATATACTCCTACAGTATGTGCCGAAAGAACTGCGTTTTTCAAGGCTGTTTCCGAGGGTGAAAGGCATTTCAGGGCTATCGCGGTCGCGGGATGCAAAAGGACTTATCTTGATTCCGACGAGTATAAAAAAGGTCTGCTTCCAGGATATACAGCTCCCTGCGGTGTTTGCCGTCAGGTCATGAGGGAGTTCTGCGATCCGTCGGAATTTGATGTGATACTTGTAAGATCATATGACGACTTCAGGGTCTTCCGACTGGAGGAGCTGCTCCCTGAGAGCTTCGGACCCGAAAATCTTGCAGGACAGCTTATGCGATAAGCCATTATTCTGTTTTTATTCTGTTATTTGCAGCAGCTGCCGATAACACATATTTTGAATAGCTGTATATGGTTAATGAAAGGAGCAATACAATGGGAAAGAAGACAGTATTTGGAGTATTGGGATCTCTTATTCTGGCAGGAGCCGCTGTCGGAGCCGTAAAGTATCTTAAGGATTATGCGGGAGTAAAGTTTACTGACGATGATCAGATAGATGATGTTAAGAATGATTCAAAGGCAGTAAAGGAATCCGCAAAGCGCACATATTTTGCTATCAGGGAAAAGAAGGATGTCAAGGAAGCTGCCGCGGAGCTTTCAAAGGCAGCGGGAGCGGTAGTTTCGGATGCTGCGGAAATTGCAAAAACAGCCGGCAGCGAGACGGTTCATGCTATAAAGGATCTTAAGGAAAAATACAATGAAGACCCGGATGGCGCCAGAGCTCAGTTGGCGGAGAATCTGTCGGACATGACCAGAGGCCTTGCAAGGAGGGCTCAGGATACCGCGGCAAATATCAAGGATAAGCTTTCGGGAGCCGATGAGGATGATGTGTTAGTCAGTGAAACAGAAACCGATGCAGCCGGCTCAAAGTACACAGATATATCAGATGCCTCCGCCTGCTGCTGTGAAGGAGGAGTATGCAGCTTCGGTCCGGTTCATTCAGAGCAGACAGAAGTCCCTGCCGAAGGAGTTGCTGCAGTTTCAGGAGGCTATGATGCAGATAAGGCTGACGACAGTGCTGCTGTCGTTTCCGGCGATGGTGAAGGAGTAGGTGCTGAAGCGGAGAGTATAAGCATTGCATCCGGTGACGATGAGGTCGGTGAGGATAATGTGACCGGATCCGATGTTAAGATAACAGAGGAATAAATCACAAGGATCATTAATGTGAATATTATATTTCGCGCCGACAGAGGCCGCGGAAAATTCGATAGTTGGAGAGGACGATATATATGCAGGTAAGAGGAGTAAATGAGTTAAGAAGAATGTTTCTTGAGTACTTTGAGAAAAACGGTCATTTAAGAATGAAGAGCTTTTCTCTGGTGCCGCATAACGACAATTCCTTACTTTTGATAAACTCGGGAATGGCTCCGCTCAAGCCGTATTTCACCGGACAGGAGATTCCTCCGCGCCGCAGGGTAACTACATGCCAGAAGTGCATCCGTACAGGAGATATCGAAAATGTAGGAAAAACAGCAAGACACGGAACATTTTTTGAAATGCTCGGAAACTTCTCCTTCGGGGATTATTTCAAGCATGAGGCTATTCCTTTTGCGTGGAATTTTCTTACCGGCGAGGTAGGTATCGATCCTTCCAGACTTTATCCTTCGGTATATGTAGATGATGAAGAATCCTTCAATATCTGGAGGGATGAGATAGGCATCGACCCTTCCAGAATATTCAAATTCGGCAAGGAGGACAATTTCTGGGAGCACGGCGCAGGACCTTGCGGACCTTGCTCAGAGATCTATTACGACCGCGGGGAAAAGTACGGCTGCGGAAGACCCGGCTGTACTGTCGGCTGTGAATGCGACAGATTTGTTGAGATCTGGAACATCGTATTCACTCAGTTCAATAACGACGGACATAACAACTACACAGAGCTGGTTCAAAAGAATATCGATACAGGAATGGGTCTTGAACGTATTGCCATGGTAGTTCAGGATGAGGAGTCCATCTATACCGTGGATACGAACAAGGCGATCCTCGAGTATATTGCGGATCTGTGCGGAGTTGTTTATCACACCGATCATGACAAGGACATCAGCCTTCGTATTCTTACGGATCACATCAAATCCAGCACCTTTATGATCTCAGACGGAATCATGCCTTCAAATGAGGGACGAGGATATGTTCTCAGAAGGATCATTCGTCGTGCGGTAAGACACGGCAGGAAGCTGGGCATCGATCATGACTTTATGCCTGATATGGCAAAGCGTGTTATCGAGCTTAACTGCGACGGCTATCCTGAGCTTAAGGAGAAGCAGTCGATGATCCTGGAGGTGCTGGCAAATGAGGAGGATAAGTTCAACAGAACTATTGACGAAGGTATGAATATCCTCAACGATATGGCCAAAGCGGCCTCTGAAAAGGGCGAAAAGAAGCTTAGCGGAGAGGATGCCTTCAAGCTCTATGATACCTACGGATTCCCTTACGACCTCACTGAGGAGATATTGGGGGACAGAGGCTTCACTGTAGACAGAGAGGGCTTTGATGCCTGTATGCAGGAGCAGAAGCAGAAGGCAAGAAGCGCCAGAAAGACCTACACCTATACAGGAGCGGATGCTACAGTATATGATCTTATCGATCCTTCGCTCACTTCCGAATTTACCGGATACGACAGGCTCGAGGATGAGGGAACCGTTATCTGCCTTACAACAGACGAGGAGGTCACTCAGGCTCTCACTGAGGGACAAAGAGGTACGGTGATCACCGACAGGACTCCTTTCTATGCTACAAAGGGAGGACAGCAGGGAGACAGCGGAGTTATCGTCTGCGGCGAAGGAGAATTTGCCGTTTCGGATACAATTGCTCTCAAGGGCGGAAGGATAGGTCATGTGGGAACAGTGACCAGAGGAATGATCTCGGTCGGTCAGAAGGCTGAGCTCAGGGTCAACGGTGCGCAGCGCAGTGCTACCGCCAGAAATCACTCGGCTACTCATCTTCTTCAGCATGCCCTCAGAGAGGTGCTGGGGGAGCATGTTGAGCAGAGCGGCGCCTTTTATGACAAGGACAGACTTCGTTTTGACTTTACTCATTTTAAGGCCATGACTCCGGCGGAAATAGCAGAGACAGAAAGACTTGTCAATAAGGCTATCTCTGAAAACACTGATGTCGTTACCAGGATCATGTCATTGGAGGATGCCAAGAAGACAGGAGCAATGGCTCTGTTCGGAGAGAAGTACGGCGAAGAGGTTCGTGTTGTAAGCATGGGAGATTCTACCGAGCTTTGCGGAGGCACCCATGTACAGCATTCCGGAGAGATCGGAGCCTTCAGGATAATCAGTGAATCCGGAATCGCCGCAGGTGTCAGAAGGATAGAGGCCCTCACCTCAGACAATCTTTTTGCTTACTATAGAAGCATTGAAAACGAATTGCTGGAGGCTGCATCCGTGGTAAAGGCTCAGCCAAAGGAGCTTACACGTAAGCTGTCGCAGCTTATGGATGAGCTGAGAGAGCTCAAGTCTGAAAATGAACGTCTTAAGACGGAACTTGCAGGCAATTCACTGGGAGATGCCTTAAGCGATGCAAAGGAGCTTAACGGCATCAGATATATCTGTCTTAAGGCCGATGCGGAGGATGTCAATTCTCTCAGAGGGCTTTGTGATTCCATTGCCGATAAGCTGGGAGACTGTGTAATAGTGCTCGGAGCCGAGATCGGCGGCAAGGCTACTCTCATTGCCTCGGCAACAGACGGAGCTGTTAAGAAGGGTGCGATGGCAGGAAACATTATCAGGGAGATCGCTCCTGTAGTAGGAGGCAAGGGCGGCGGACGTCCTACCATGGCACAGGCCGGAGGACCTGATGTTGCCGCTGTTCCTGCAGCGCTTGAAAAGGCTGCCGAGATTATCGCAGCCCAGATCGGATGATTAATAAAAAGGGGATCGGATATGAAGCTTCTTGAAGAAAGAATCCTGCAGGACGGCAAGGTCATTGGCGGAGATGTGCTTAAGGTAGACAGCTTTCTCAATCATCAGATGGATCCTGCTCTGTTTAAAGAGATGGCTATAGAATGGAAAAGGCTGTACGATGGATGCGGTATCAACAAGATCCTTACCATCGAGGCATCGGGAATAGGCATTGCATGCATTGCCGGGCTGGTATTTGAATGTCCTGTGGTATTTGCGAAAAAAAGCAAGACCAGCAATACTCCGGAGAATTCCTACTCCTCAACCGTAAAGTCGTTTACAAGAGGCACTGTCAATGATATATATGTTTCACAGAAATATCTGAATAAAGGTGACAGGGTTCTGGTGATCGATGACTTTATGGCCACAGGAGAGGCGTCGAGAGGTCTCGCGGATATAGTCAGGCAGTCCGGCGCTGAGCTGGTTGGTATTGGCATTGCCATAGAAAAGGCCTTTCAACCCGGAGGAGATGAGCTCAGGGCTATGGGCATACGAGTGGAGTCCCTTGCAAGAATCAGTGAAATGAGTACCGAAAACGGAATTGAATTTTGCTAAAATGCCCTTAAAGATATTGCAACCGCAACTTAAATGTGATATAAATATACGCAGTGCAATTATACCCCGCACTGAGTGGCATGTAGGAGATACATAATTCGGCCACCGGAGGGAGGTAAGGGGTCTTTGTCAAACGTAATAGTTAAAGAGAATGAATCCTTGGATTCAGCCCTTCGCAGATTTAAGAGAAACTGCGCAAAGGCAGGTATCCAGCAGGAGATTCGTAAAAGAGAACATTACGAGAAGCCAAGCGTAAGACGTAAGAAGAAGTCTGAAGCAGCTAGAAAGCGTAAGTACAACTAAGTAAAATAGCCTCAATTCCTCTGGAGTTGGGGCAATTTTAATGTTTAAAGTAAATTATCAGGACCGGTAGGGTTTTGATATCGGTATAGAAATGCAGACAGAGATAGAAAAAAGCATACCTATTGAACATATAAGAAATATTTTCGGAGATTTCGACAGATTTGTTAAAAAAATTGAAAGAGCCTTCTCCGTTGACATAACAGAGAGGAACGGTGCCGTTAAGATAAACGGAAGCCAGGATGCCTGTGAGCGCGCGGCAAATGTACTGGACGGATTACTTAAGCTAAGTGAGAACAACGGCCAGATAAACGAGCAGCAGGTTGACTATATTATTTCTTTAAGTCTTGAGGGACTGGGACATGAAAAGGATATTGCAGAGATAGATAAAGATATTATCTGCCGAAGCATCA
>JAQXPY010000179.1 GCA_029100885.1 Clostridiales bacterium
GTCGTAATAGTATATCACTATTTTTCTTCTATTGCACTCCTAATTAGCTGAAGTGCCGCATTTAGCTGAGTATCCTCGGTAAGCTCCGTTCTCTTTCCGGCAGCATAATTCACCTGTTTTGAGGTCACCTTTTCCTCAAATGTCTCATCCTCAAACTCCTCAAATTCAACCGCTGCTGTCGGCTCTATTCCTACTCCGTGAATCAGTTCTCCGTTCGGAAGTCTGTATTGATCCGTAGTGAACTTGATCGCAGACTTGTCGCTCAGGGTGTAGAGAGACTGAACGATACCCTTTCCGAAGGTCTTTGTACCCACCACATCATAACCGTAGCTGAGCAGTATACCGGCAAATATCTCCGAGGCAGAGGCCGAACGCTCATTCACCAGTACGACTACAGGCACTCTGACCTCCCATGTGTCCTCAGCATAAAATTTCATTGCCTTGCCGTTCTTATCCTCCACGCTGAGCAGCAGGGCTCCGCCGTTCTTCCCGGTTTCTCCCGGTCCCTCAGCCGCCTGTTTCTGCTGCTGTTTATCCGATACGCCCGACGCGGCATTCCCGTTTCCGGAAGGCTCCTTTTCAGGTTCATTTTCCGAAGCATCACCGGAAGCGCCCTCGGGAGCCTCCTCAGGCAGACGGATATCGTCAGGCAGGATAGAATCCACCATCCTGAGGGCCACATTCATGTCACCTCCGCCATTGTTGCGAAGATCAATGATCAGACCCTGTGCTTCCTTATCCTCCACCAGCTCGTCAATGGCACTGTAGAATTCTTCTTCTGTAATATTGATGAAGCCGGTTATGCTGATATAGCCTATCCCGGTATCTTCTATCATTTCCGTATGTACGGTCCTGTCGCTTATCGTTCTTCTCTCAACAGTCAGTTCAAAGCTGCTTTTGCGGCGTTTTATCTCCAGCAGGACCGTGGTGCCCTCTTCTCCTGTCAGTCTGGATACACATTCACTGATCTCAAGCCCTGACAGATCCTCGCCGTCCGCCTTGAGTATTATATCTCCGATCTCTATTCCGCTCTCCATTGCCGGACCGTCGATCGAGAGGCTTTCCACCCGCAGACCTCCTGTTTCCGGATCCTTGACGATAGCCACGCCTATTCCGACATAGCTGCCGTTCATCAGCTTTGTCTCGTTTTCAAAATCCTCTCTGGAGTAATATGCGGCATAATTATCTTCACTGAGTCCGTATACCAGACCGGTCATTATCCCGTCTATGATGGTCTTGGAATCCATTTCATAGAGATATGTGCTGTTCAGATAATTCTCTACCTCATCCAGCTTTCTGCTAAGCTCGACTCTGTCTATTTTTCCGTTATCCGCACCGTGCAGTTCGTTATAATACGGAAGCTTCACTGTGACAGAGCCGTACCTTCCCAACGGAATCTGGATATAGCCCATGATCAGAACGATCACAATGACCGCTGCTGCCGCACCTGCGAGAAAGCAGCCTGCTCTGCCCGCGCTCTTCCTGTTTTTCGCTTTTCTGTCTCCGTCTGCAAAGCTCTCTTCTGCCGCCGGCTCTTCCCGAACTGCCGCTTCTTTGCTTTTCGCATCCTTGATATCAGTTATTACCGTCTTGTTTTCTTCCAAAATAATTACGTCTTTCTCTATTCTGTATCATGCAAAACACCGCCTGCCGTGTTCTGTTCACTGCAGACCGGGGGTGTTTTCCTGCTTGCTGTCACGGGCTCACATAGCCGAGAGGATCGACATAGCTTCCGTTGATCCTGATCCCGAAATGAAGATGCGGACCGGTGGAATATCCCGTTGAGCCCACTGCGCCTATCTTGTCTCCTCTCGAGACCGTATCCCCCTTGGATACGGACATAGAGGATAAATGCATATATACCGTATATACGCTTCCTCCGTGGCTTAACATAATATAGTTGCCCGCCGATGCGGAATATGTCGCCAGCACCACGGTTCCTCCTGCCGCCGCAACTACAGGAGTGCCTGAGGATGCTCCGATATCCACTCCCTTATGGTTGGTAGATGCTCCCTCGGTAGGCGATTCTCTGTCACCGAATTTCGAAGTGATCCTGGATGCCCCCGGGCAAGGCCATGTGAAGCTGATATCGCCAACGGTAAGCGGTGTAAACGTCTCTCCGTTTGCTTCTGCCTTTTTTCTTGCCTCTTCCTCCTGTCTCCTTATCTCCGCCTCAATTGCAGCAATATTATTCTCTTCAGCCTGAATAGCAGCCCTGATGCCGGCCATATCCTTGTTCATCTCCGACAGCTCGGCTTCCTTTGAGGCTATTCCCGACTCATATCCTGCAACCTCCTTTTCCTTATCGCTCTGAAGCTTTTCAATAGAATTTTTTCTGTCCTCTATCTCGGCCATTGTCTGACTCATGACCTGCCTGGCACTCTCCAGCTCCTCCTTCTTTGCCTTTGCGGCATTTCTGAGCTCAACATATTCATCCAGCTTCTGACGGTCATAAACCGATACGTTTCTGATATATTCCGCCCGGTTTATGATATCCGAAAAATCCTCCGCCCCGAATATTATACTGATAAGATTGTCGTTGCTGTGCTCATACATGAATTTGATTCTTTTTTTCATGGAGGCATACTGGGCTTTCTCATCCTCCTCTGCCTCTGACAGCTGCGTTTCGACCGTGCCTATCTGCTGCTCCATTCCAACGATCTCTTCATTCAGCCTTTCGATCTCTTTTTCCACTTCGGCAAGCTCGGCATCAAGTCCGGAAATGTATGCCGCCGCATCCTCCTTCAGCTTATTCAGCTCATCTAATCTGGCATCCACCGCATAGGTCTTTGATTTCAGTTCCTCCAGCTTTTTCTGGTTTTCCTTTATCCTGGCCTTGGAATCATTGATCTCCTGAGTGCCGTATGCGGCATAGGTTCTGAGAGAACAGCATGCACAGAGCACCAGTACAAGAGCCGCCGTAAGCGCCCCCTTGAAGTATCCGATCTCGTTTTTTCCTTTTAAGCTTCTCATCATGATTCCTAAACCTTCAGATGCTTTCCGATAGTGATAAACGAAACGACAAAGCCCATACCTATGCCGAGAATGCCTCCGGCAGCCAGCATGACCGGATATACATCTCCCAGCGGGATCAGACTTATCACATCCGCAAGAGCCCCGAGCTGTCCTCCCGTGCTTACCCTCTCTGCCACATAAAGCAGAGCTCTTTTATAGATGAAATACATCATGATCAGAGGAATGACAGCGCCGATAAAGCCGATAAAGGTTCCTTCCACGACGAACGGAGCTCTTATCATCAAGTTGGTGGCGCCTATCATCCTCATTATTTCATTTTCACGGCGTCTGAAATGTGCCGCAAGGTTGATTGTGTTGCTTATAAGAAAGACCGATATCGCAAAAAGAATACCTATCATGACGGCAGACACAATAAATATAACAGCATTCATCTCATTCAGGGCGCTTACGACGGAATTGGCGTAGTTTACTTCTCTGACTATGTCAAAGCTTCGGATAAATCTTACCTCCTCTTCCTGTGCCTCGATGTTTTCTAAAAATATCTCATAGCTGTCGCTTTCTGCCAGTGGGTTGTCATCAGCGAAGGCTTCAGCCAGCTCTTCGGCATTGTCACCGAAATAATCCGTCTTAAAGCTCTCCCATGCCTCCTCTGCCGACCTGTAGCTGATCTCCCTGACACCGCCGTGCTTTATGACCGCATCCCGGAATGCTTCCTTTTCTTCCATCGGTACGCCTTCATTAAAGAACACGCTTATGCCTATTGTGGTTTCCGCCCTGAGGGCGATATGACTGACATTGGATACCACCGCAAAAAACATGCAGAACAGAAATACGCATGCCGCCACTGTTGCCGCAGAAGCCATCGAAAACAGTATGTTTTTTTTCAGATTCAGAAGTCCTCTTTGAACGCAGTAAAGAAAGGTGCTCATATTCTGCTCCCTCCTTTTTTATCATTTTCATCCCACGGCAGGCTTTCTTCATTTCCCGACCGGTCCCCGGTCACTATGCCGGCATACCCTGTGTCCTGTCTGATGACACCCTTTTCCAGAACCACTATTCTCTTGTTGGAGGCTTCGATTATACTCCTCGAATGTGTAATAACTATGACCGTGGTGCCCATGTCATTTATCTCATATAAAAGCTTCATGATCTCAGCCGAGTTCTTTTCATCGAGATTTCCTGTGGGTTCGTCTGCCAGTATTACCGAGGGTCTGTTAATAAGTGCTCTTGCGATTGCCACTCTCTGCTGTTCTCCTCCGGAAAGCTGGTTCGGCATATTTTTATACTTTGCCGAGAGCCCCGTCAGCTTGAGTATCTCCGGAACATTTTCTCTTATCTCTCTGCCGGAGGCTCCGATGACCCTCTGGGCAAAGGCGATATTCTCATAAACGTTTCTGTCGTTAAGAAGTCGGAAATCCTGGAATACTATTCCTATGCCTCTTCTGTATTTCGGAATATCTCTGTTCCTGAGAGTCTCAAGTGCGCTTCCGTTTACTATAACGCTGCCTTCGCTGGCCTTCAGTTCTCTTGTGATCAGCTTGATCAGAGTTGATTTTCCCGACCCGGAACGTCCGCATATGAATACAAACTCCCCGTCATTTATACGGAGGTTGATATCTCTTACGGCACGGCTTCCGTTTTCATAGGTTTTGCTGACATTTCTGAATTATATCATATTTTTCGTTCCTGTATCGCGGTTGTATGTTCATTGATCTTTTATTCGGCAGCTTAATTAAACAAAGCAGGCTCGGAATCAGATTCCGAGCCAGTTGGTTGCATGCTTTTTTAATTTAGCAGTTCTGACGATCAGTAATCAAGTCTATCCATATAGTCAATATATTTTACTACCATCAGAGCAATTTTAAAAGTGATTGCGTCATCAAATACTCTCAGATCCAGTCCTGCTGTCTTCTGGAGCTTATCCAGTCTGTATACAAGAGTGTTTCGGTGTATAAACAGCTGTCTGGAGGTCTCGGAGACATTCAGGTTGTTCTCAAAGAACTTATTGATAGTCATCAAGGTCTCCTCGTCGAACTCCTCAAAGGTCTTTCCTCCAAAGGTCTCATTGATAAACATACGGCACAGGTTGATCGGCAGCTGGTAGATCAGTCTGCCTATTCCCAGTTCTCCATAGGAAATGATACGTTCATCCTCATAGAATATCCTGCGCACATCATGTGCCAGTCTTGCTTCCTTATATGACAGAGAAACGCCCTTCAATTCATTAACGACAGAGCCGTAGGCGATATAGGCGAATATTCCCTGAGCGGAAAACTCTGACAGCATCTCCTCGGCAGCTCTTCGAAGCTCCTCCTTGGCATTCGCCACATCTTTTATCTCATGGACTATGGTCTGGCTTCCCTCATCTATGCCTGTCATGAAGTCATTCTCACCAAAAAAGCTTAGTCCGCGTATCATGTCATATATGCTGTCCCGCCCGTCGCTTTCAATAACAAAAACAGCGCGGGGAGCCTTGAAATCCACTCCAAGCTTTCTTGCTCTGTTGAAAATATCTATCTGCAGAAGGTTGTCCAGCAGAAGGTTTTTGATAAAGTCGTCCTTATCTCCCTTTTCTCTCTGGAGACGAAGAAGGCTGATAAGCCCCGAGGCGAGCAGCTTTGCGGTCAGCTCCGCCTTGTCGTTTCCTTTCTCTGCCGCTATAACAAATACCAGCTCGCCGTCATACTCCGCTCTCACGAAACAACAGCTGTCGTTTTCCGCCTCATGCTTATCACTCTTTATAAATGAATAAACCTGTGTTTCGACAGCAGTGCTCACATAATCGACCGAGGCTATGAGCTTGCCTGAACGGTCAAAAACAGCTGCTTTGGTATCGGTGATTCCCGATATATCGTTAAGTGTATTCTGTACAACCTGATTGGATATCATAATTAGTCTCCTTAATATGATACTATTTCCGCATCCGTCTATATCTGTTTATATCGGACAAAGCATGCCGGCATGTTTTTTCTGATATAATACTTCAGATGCTGAATAGTTACCTTTTATATATTATAATATGCACAAATACAGTTATAATTTACGCTAATTTTCTATAAATTTCAACAATTTATTTTTAATACTAACAAAAAATTTACATATTTTTCTAAGTAATTATGTAAAAAACGCAAAGCATTCTAACAAGAAAAATGCTATGATATTTACAGGGCAGAAATATTACTCTTAAGGAGAGAGCATGAACATTTTATTTTATTTAACACCCAAATGTGACTGCGCTTATCTGGAGGATACCGACAGTCTGAGGCAGGCTATCGAAAAGATGGAGGCAAGACGTTATTCTACCATTCCTCTTCTCAGTAAAAACGGTAACTATATAGGCACGGTGACCGAGGGTGATCTGCTTTGGAACATCAAGAACAAGTATAACCTTGATCTGCGCAAGGCAGAGGGTATCGCCATCACTGATATCGACAGACGCAAGGACTATATGCCTATCACTATCCGCTCAAAGATGGAGGACCTTATAGATCTTGCGATGCAGCAGAATTTTGTCCCGGTCTGCGACGATAACGGAAGCTTTATCGGGATCGTAACAAGACAGGATATCATAAAGTATTATTACAAGCTTACCACAGGAAACCGAAAAGACAGCCCCCGGTAGTAATCGACTTAAAAACGGCAGGTCTCCGATCCTGCTGTTTTTTTTCTGATTGTGTTTTTTCATATAATGGCAGGAAAATGCTGGACAAGCTGCAGTATATCGCCTTAAAATCAACCGCGTAACACAAAGCGAAACAATTGTGATAACCAAGAACGGAGAGACCCAAAATGAATAATGAAGAAACTAATAAAGCCTATCCTTGTGACCTTCCGGACAACTCAAAAAGATATCCGTGCGATATAGAGGGAGAGGCTTTTTCTTATGGCAAAGCAGAGACTTCTTATGCTTCCTCTCAGTCCGCAGCAGATCTCACCGACGACAGCGATGCTTCGCTCAGAAAAGGCAAGGGTCGCAGGGGCGGGAATGCCTCCGCTTCCATAGTTGTACATTCCGGAAAGACTCCCGCGAGGAGAAGCAGCAAAGAAGACGGAGACAATTTTTCCCGCATCCCCGGGAAAGGCAGCAGACGCGGCGAACGATTTGATAACCGAAGCTTTGAAAGCGACAACAGACGAGGCGGCCGGTTTGATAACCGAAGCTTTGAAAGCGACAGCAGACGCGGCGAACGATTTGATAACCGCAGAGACTTCACCCGCAGCGACAGAAGAACCGGCGGTCGCTTCGAACATGATGAAAAAAGAGGCGGAAGACAGTATTCTCGAGGAAATGACAGGAATTCCAATCGTCCTCTTTCACCGGAGTCTGTATTCAGTCATGCCTACACTACAAAAATAGTCAAAACCACCGAGGTTGGAGCCTTTGTAGCTGCACCTAAGGAGCTTCATGACAGCTGCTACTCACAGAAGCTTCCGGACAGCGGGCTTGTTCTCCTTCCTTTTGCGGAGCAGCTCGGCAGACCTCAGAGCGGCACAGAGGTCAGGGTATTTTTCTATGAGGATAAAGGCGGCAGACTTGCAGCGACCATGCGTTCTCCTATTCTAAAAGACGGTGAGATAGGTATTCTGACTGTTGCTGCCTCAACCAGGATCGGAGTCTTCCTTGACAACGGTGTTCCTAAGCAGATCCTCCTTCCTTTCAAGGAACAGCTCCACACACCTGAGATAGGCGATGAGGTACTGGTATGGCTGTATCAGGATAAATCAGGTCGTCAGGCGGCTACCATGCGTGTTTATGCCCATCTTGAAAAACACAGTCCGTACAAGGAGGACGATCGCGTTACAGGCTTTGTATATGAGGTCAATCCCAAGCTCGGTATTTTTGTTGCCGTTGACAACAAATACTACGGTCTGGTACCGATCAATGAAACCTTCAAGGAATACTCCTACGGTGATGAGATCGAAGCCAGAGTCGCAAGTGTGCGTGAGGACGGCAAGCTGAATC
>JAQXPY010000180.1 GCA_029100885.1 Clostridiales bacterium
GCTTGACCGGACAGCTTTCCCATGTTATACTCGGCACGCTTTATTATTTTATAAAGCGGTGAGTTCGTGACCATCCTCACCGAAAATAAAACTACGGAGAAGAAAACACATGAAAACAAATCTCAAGTTCCTTTGCGGCGCCGCTATGATCGCCGCTGTCTACACTGTGCTCAGCCTTATGCTGGCACCTATCAGCTTCGGACCTATCCAGTGCAGAGTCAGTGAAATGCTGGTGATCCTTCCTGCATTCATTCCCTCCGCTGTTGTCGGAGTGACACTCGGATGCTTCCTTTCCAACCTGCTCGGAGGCTGCATCGTACCTGATATCATCTTCGGTACCCTTGCAACATTTATAGGCGCTGTACTCACATCCCGTCTTACCGGACCGATGCTGTCCGACACCCTCACCAACAGAAGGGCTGGTATGAGCTTCAGACTTTGCGCTGTCCTTCCTCCTATCATCAGCAACACGATCATCGTTCCCTTTGTACTGAAATATGCCTACGGCTACGGAGATGCACTGTATTTTATGTTCATCACAGTAGGTATCGGTGAGATCATCGCAGTCGGGATACTCGGAGGTCTGCTCATTTCAGTCATATGCCGTTCAAAGCTGCCGTTCCTGCTTAAATCAATGGCACTCGTCTGAACACAATAGCTGTTTTCAGAACTTCTGTTCCGATATTACAAAATGAAAACTGCCGTCCCTCAAGAACTTATCAGTCTCAGAGACGGCAGTTTTATTATCATCATTAAATTACTTCAGATCACTCTTTTTCGAACACGCTCTTGTCGAGTCCGCAGGTAGGACATACCCAGCTGTCAGGAACCTGCTCCCAAGGTGTTCCCGGAGCTACTCCGTTCTCCGGATCTCCCTTTGCAGGATCATAAACATATCCGCAAGGACATACATACTTATCCATTTCTTTATTCCTCCTTGTCAAAACCGTCATTTCTGCAATGCTGCCATGGCAGCTTGATCAAATCAGGCTTATGAGTGTAAGCTTATGCAAAATATCTCTGTGTAAGCTTATGCGAAGTATCTCTTAAGCAGACCCTGGAATGCCTTGCCGTGTCTTGCCTCGTCACGAGCCATCTCATGAACTGTATCATGAATAGCATCGAGATTAGCAGCCTTAGCTCTCTTTGCAAGGTCAACCTTACCTGCTGTAGCGCCGTTCTCAGCTGCTACGCGAAGCTCAAGGTTCTTCTTTGTGCTGTCTGTAACAACTTCACCGAGAAGCTCTGCGAACTTAGCAGCATGCTCAGCCTCTTCGAATGCAGCAAGCTTGTAGTAGTCACCAACCTCAGGATATCCCTCTCTGTAAGCAACTCTTGACATAGCGAGGTACATACCAACCTCTGTGCACTCTCCGTTGAAGTTATCGCGAAGATCAGCGATGATATCCTCAGAAACGCCCTGTGCAACACCTACAACATGCTCTGCAGCCCATACAAGCTCATCAGCCTGTGCCTTGAACTTCTCTGCCTTTGCATGACAGATAGGGCACTCTGCCGGTGCTGTCTCTGCTTCAACTGTGTAACCGCATACTGTGCAAACCCAAGTTTTCATGATAATCAATCTCCTTTATAAAAGCTTTAAAAAATGTTGTTATCAGCAATATATTGTAACTTAATCAGATGAAGGCGGCAATATCATTTCCCATCTTCTTCCGAACAGGATGTGCATATTCCGTAATACATCACGTCACAGCTTGTCACCCTTCCCGGCAGTCTGCCCTCCGGCAGCCTGAAGCTGTTCTTATCAGCAAATACATCATAGACCCTTCGACACCGGCTGCAGCAGAAATGAAAATGCTCCTCTGTCCTGAAATCAAAATGATCCGGACTGCCTGGAATACTTAGTCTCCTTATCTCCCTGTCATCGCATAGCTGGTTAAGATTGCGGTAGACGGTGGCAAGGCTGACATTCGGATACTTTATTCTGACCTGCGAATAAATCTCGTCAGCTGTCGGATGAATATCTGTTGCCGATAAATATGATATTATTGCCTCTCTCTGTCTTGAATACTTTTTGATCATGTTTATATAAAAATAATAATGATTATTGTTATTGTTATAATATCATATTTTTTTTACATGTCAAGCAGTGATCATTTATTTGTTCTCAATAGCCTTTATCATTTCGACTCTTGCGGTATGATGCTCTCCGAGGAAGGAGGCATTGAGCCACTCATCCACGATCATCTTTGCCAGCTCCGGTCCGATGACACGAGCTCCGAAGCAAAGAACATTGGCATCATTGTGCATGCGGCTCAGCTTTGCGCTGTATGGCTCCGAGCAGCATACTGCGCGAACTCCACGGACCTTATTGACAGCGATAGACATACCTACACCGGTACCGCAGATAGCAATTCCGAGATCAGCCGCTCCTGAAGCAACCGTATCGCCTATCTTCTCCGCATATTCCGGGTAATCCACTCTGTTCTCCGAATGGCATCCCACATCCATCACCTCATAGCCCTTATCCTCAAGATATGACTTGATGGTATTCTTCATTTCAAATGCCGCATGATCATTTCCTATTACTATTTTCATTGCCCTGTTCTGCGCTTTTCCATTTTCCTGCTGCGGAAAATGCGCCCCTCCCTTCTTCACTGTGTAGTTCTAATGATGTTTCGCTTCCGGTTCTGTGCTGATCCCGGGCGCCCCGTATCAGAATGATAAATATCCTGTATTGTTATGCCGTCGATTCATCTGTCGGTCTTTTCAAACGTTTCCTGTTCGTCGTGCACTATAGCTGTCCCCTCATTTTCAAAGCTGAAAGGAATATAAAGCAGCTCCTTCATTGCCTCCATGACCATCGGCTGCCGCTCCGGCTCCGCATAAAACAGCAGAAAGCCTCCGCCTCCGGCTCCGAGCAGCTTTCCTCCGAGAGCCCCGGCTCTGATTCCGGCCTCATACATACCGTCGATAGTATCCGTGGAAATACCTCCCGAGATGCCTCTTTTAAGCTTCCATGTATGATCCAGCATGCGTCCGAATTCATTGATATCGGAAGACTTGCCTGACAGTATGTTCTCGGCCTCATAGACCATGGCGCACATTTCCTTAAGCTGCATCTTCTTGTCTCTGAGAGCCGCAGCTGTTCCGCTCTGAATATCCGAGGAAAATCTGGAAAAACCCGTAAAGAACAGCATCAGTCTGTCATTCAGCAGCTTCTTTCTCTCTTCTGAGATGCTGACAGGTCTTACTGAATAACCGTCAGCCCCAAATTCTATCACATTCAGTCCTCCGAAGGCTGCAGCGATCTGATCCTGAATACCTCCCTTTTCACCGCACAGCACACGTTCAAGAAAGATAGCCTTATCCGCCAGCTGACGTTTGGAGAGTTTTTTTCCCTTCAGGGCATTAAAGGCATTCAGCATTCCCACTGCGAAGGATGAGGATGTGCCGAGTCCCGATCTTGCCGGAAGATCGGCGTCATATGACAGCCTCAGCTCATGCATGTCCTCCATAAGCATGGCATTTCTGACAGCCGGATGCTCTATCGCCTCCGTATCATGGACACGCTCTATCCGTGAATATATTATTTCATTCCAGTAATCAAAAAAACGCGGCAGATGTCTGACACTAACATAACAATATTTGTCAAAGGTCGATGACAGGACAGCTCCGCCGTTTTCTCTGAAATATTCTTCAAAATCTGTTCCGCCTCCGAAAAACGACATTCGGAACGGTGTTTTCGTTATTATCATGTTTTTTATGTATTTTTCTGTTTTTCTTGTTTTCGCCATCGTTATAATACCACATTTCAGGCATTATTTCCATTCTTGTAATAAGCAGGATTTTAAGGTAGTAGATAATATACAGCTACGGCACTTTTTGGTGTCAGGTGTCAATAGGGTGTCAATGGGGACGGTTCTGTTTGTCACAGGGGTGTCAATGGGGACGGTTCTGTTTGTCATAATTAGGGGTGTCAATTGACACATTGACACCACCCTTGACATAGAAAGGAGCAGAATATGCATGAATTTTCTAATATCCTCAGCATACTAGCGATTCAACAAGATGAAGAATCAAAACAAGAAATCATAGCCTCTCTGGAGTATTCTGAAAAGTTTGGACTGACACTTACTGATACAGATATCAACAATCTTTCAGAGTCCCGGCACGAGGCTCTCCGCCGCTTCGATCTGGTGGAGTTTGGCGGAGGCATCACGCCCAAACTTATCCGTGCCTTCTGCAATTCTCCCTATACGGAGCAGAGCAGCTTTGCCGATATATTATCCATGCTTCAGGATGCATTTTACTGCTTCAGGCGCGAAGCCGGTGAGACACTGTCCGATGACGAGCTGATTGAATATATGGTTTCATTTTTTGACAATGAAGCTGGCGGCAGTGCTGAATACTTGGCTGAAGTATCCCTGAGTGAGCTTCTTGTCGCTAGTGCCGTTAGGAGGGAGTGCCGTTAGGGCCGGCTCTGTTTGACACCTTTTTCACTGAATCGGTGTCAACGGAGATGGTTCTACTAATAATACCGTGAACGGTTTTATTATTGATATATCTAATAAACAATGCGTTCCGGATTAACTGCCGCGAAATAATACATAATATAAAAAACGGAGTGGAATGCTATGAATTTCCAAAGTTTTGATATGATTAAGATTTATCCTGACAACGAACAATTCCTGTCAGGCTTTTGTAAGCTGCTCGCAAAAGAGAGCAGAAGATTTGCAGGCTGTGACCGTACTTCTGTATCTGTCGAGCGGGCAGATTCGCTGTTAAAATCCATTCTATATACAATAGGCATTAATACTGCTGCCGGAATGAGTCCGGAAGAGATCCTGCATGAAGATCCGGAAAAACTGCTTCTAAGCGGCAGGCAAATAATAAAAGAAAAGAAGGCGGCTTCCTTCGCTGCATGGAAAGCCCTGCTGCAAAAGCCTCCACGGGTAAGAAATGTTTTCTTTACCGATACGGTTAAAGGACTAGGAGCATTTTTCAAATATTATGACATTTTCTATTCCGCTCACTGCATTCCCTGCAGCATTGATTACTGGACGATGATTCCAATGCAGGACTCCCTAAAAGGGATAAGCTATATCGAGGAATACTTACGCCGTCTTAGTATCGAAGTCCGGTTTTTACGTAGATTTTCACCTGAAACTGTCCGAAAGCTCTATTCCTATGAGATCCCGGAATATCACTCTGCCTTCTTCAATCTATGTGAACCGATAGTGACCGCCGCACTCATAAGAAAGATTACAGGCAAGTTTCTGTCAGGATCCTTCAACATAACAGATCAATCTGCAGCAATGCCTTTTCTGAGAGATATTTTGACCGGCAAAGATAACACAGATAACATAGATAACATGGATAACATAGACATCATAAAGCTCATCGAAAACTCGATTGCCTCCTGTTGTGTTGACCTTGAGCTCTCAGAATCCGATACCGAATATCTACTCAGTATCGCTCCTGACATAGCTGCACGATTATGACAACAGGAAGTGTCAAGGGATGTCATAGGTGATGGTGTCAAATAGAACCGTCCCTCTTGACACTCTGCTGACACTGTGACAATTAAGCAGGCGACAGAATGTTGTCAAACAGAACCGTCCCTGATGACACTCCTGATGACACTCCAGGCTGTTCTTTTACCCCTTAGACACAACAGAAAACTGCCACGGAAGACAAAAGAGGACTGCTGCAAAACTCACGT
>JAQXPY010000181.1 GCA_029100885.1 Clostridiales bacterium
TGAGGAACCTCCAGGTATTTGATTTTTGCGTCCGCCGAGTATGTAATGAATCCCTCACTGAATACCGACGATGCTCCCGGAACCTTGATTATCGTAGAGGCGATCATTCCTCCCGTAATAGATTCCGCTGTTGTAACAGTCAACTGCTTCTCCTTTAAAAGCTGCACCAGCTGATTCTCACTGTTCATTACATTCCTCCGTCTGTTATTACTTTAATATTTTTGATCATATAGTCTGCCAGCGATACTATGGTCAATAAAAGTACTGCTGCAGTCAATATAGTCATTACCGTTTCGCCCAGAACCGCCGGCATAGTCGGAAGTATCAGGACCATGCACAGAAGCATCTGAAATACTGTCTTAAATTTGCCCCACCAGCTCGCAGCTATCACAATACCGTTATCCGCCGCTATCAGTCTGAACCCGCTGATAATAAATTCCCGGGCAATGACAACGATGACCACCACTGCCGGCAGAGATCCCTCTGCGGTCAGAAGGATCAGCGCCGAGCATACCAGCAGCTTATCCGCCAGAGGATCCATAAATTTTCCGAAGTCGGTAACAAGATGATATTTTCTCGCGATCATGCCGTCGAGAAAGTCTGTAAAGGAAGCTGCAGCAAAGATCGCAAACGAAATATATCTCTGTATTACAAAGCCCTGCTCCGCTCCTGTCCTCAGCTCGGCAATATCGGCTCCCTTTATGCTCATAAGCATAAAAAACACGAAAAAGGGTATCATCAATACCCTTAAAAGTGTCAGCCTGTTAGGTAGATTCATTTTCATATCAATTCGCCTGTCAGGTCATATTCTCCGGCCCCGGTCACCCTGGCCCTGATAATATCTCCTGTCATATATTCTTTTCTTCCGGTGTTGACATAAATGAGACCGTCCACCTCCGGAGCATCCATGTATGTCCTGCCGACATAAACATTTCCGCCTTCAGAGCCTGCATCGATATCCGCAGCATCGGCATCGAGCATACGTCCTTCTATGATCACATCGAATTCCTGTCCGATCCTTTCGGCAGCTTTTCTTCCGGCGATATCATGCTGAATGCTCATGATCTCGTCTCTTCGCTTTTTTTTGAGTGCAGCCGAAACCTGATGACCAAATTTTGCCGCCCTGGTTCCTTCTTCCCTTGAATACTCGAAAACACCGAGCCTGTCAAACTCCACTTCACGAACAAATTCAGTAAGGATCTTATGATCTGCATCTGTTTCTCCCGGAAATCCCGATATAAGTGACGTTCTGATAACGATATCAGGTATCTGCTCCCTCATCCTTCTGATACGTTCTATGATCTCATCGTGTGCTGTCGCTCTGGCCATTCGCCTGAGGATATGATCCGATGCATGCTGGACAGGCATATCTATATAATGGAGCACCTTAGGAAGAGACCTGATTGCCTCGATAAGCTCATCGGTGATCTCCTCCGGATAACAGTACATCAGCCTTATCCACCTGATACCCTCAATAGCATTGAGTCTGCGAAGCAGCTCGGGAAGCATCTTCCGACCGTAGAGATCTGTTCCGTACAGTGTGGTCTCCTGAGCCACAAGTATTAGCTCCCTAACTCCGGATTCCGCAAGCCTTTCGGCCTCTTCGATCAGATCCTCCATCGGAACAGACCGGTATTTTCCCTTCAATGAAGGAATGATGCAATAGGAACAGCTTTTAGCACAGCCCTCTGCTATCTTGAGATATGAGCAGTGACCTCCGGCTGTGATGAGTCTTCCCTTTACCGGCTTTTCGCTGAATACATTGTCCGATATCGGTCTGAAGCTCGCCACCTTGTCTCCTGTCTCCAGCGCCCTGCAGAGAGCTTCGTCAATGTCCTGCCATGAGTTTGTTCCTATCAGAACATCCACCTCAGGAAGAGTTTCGGTTATTTCTTCCTTGTATCGCTCCGCCATACATCCCATTACAACAAGCAGCGGCGCCTTTGCACCCTGCTTCTGTCTTTCGGATTTCAGGTCTGCCATCTCGATCAATGTCTCAACACTCTCTGTTTTGGCATCTCTGATAAAACAGCAGGTGTTTACGATCACCACATCGGAAAATGACGGGTCATCGCAGTATTCATAACCGTTCTCGACAAGGATGCCCAGTGTCTTTTCGGAATCTGCCAGATTCTTATCGCATCCCATCGAAATCAAATGAACTCTTTTCTTTTTATTCTGCATCTTCGTTCCTGAGCACTCTTACGGTTCCCTTATTAAGCTCATTGATAGCTGTCGTAAGAGCCTTCTCTTCGTCCATATATCTCTCTTCTCCGTGTTCAACTATCTGCCGGGCTCTCTTTGCCGCAGCCACAACAACGGAATATCTGCTCTCGATGATCGGCTTTCCGTCCTCACTTGTACTGTTTATTGACTTAATAAGATCTCTGTATGTAGGAAATAACATTGCCATATCAATAATACCTGCTTTCTGTTTTTATTATCTTCCCGTGTCCCGCAGAGCACATTATCCTCATTCACATATGTGATACCTCATGATGCCCTGCAGCTCCCTGTATGCAGCTGACCTGAGCAGGATCACAGACTGTTCATCTCGGCATAATATGCCCTGAGCTGTCTGCGTATATCCTCAAGGAAGCTTATTTGTGACCTGACTCTCATATGCTGATCCTGTATCAGGTAATTAAGGTGCTTTACTGTTTTGTCCAGATTGTCATTGACCAGGATATAATCATAAGCCTCAATTCCCTCTGCTTCCATGGCTGCCTTTTCCAGCCTCTTCTGTATCACGTCCTCGGTCTCTGTTCCTCTGCCGCGAAGTCTGGCCGACAGCTCCTCTACCGAAGGCGGAGTAATAAAGATCAGAACAGAATCCGGATACTTTGCCTTTATTTTGAGTGCACCCTGCATCTCGATCTCAAGTATTACATCTTTGCCCTTGGCCAGCTCGGCCTCTACATAAGACTTGGGAGTACCGTAGTAATTATCGACATAACGGGCATATTCAAGCAGCTCGCCGTTCTGCATCATTTTCAGAAATTCCTTCTTTGAAACAAAGAAATACTCTCTTCCGTCCACCTCGCCGGGACGCGGCTGCCTTGTTGTCGCCGAAATAGACAATGAATAATAATCATAGTTCTCCATAAGGCCTTTCATAAGTGTTCCCTTGCCGGAGCCCGAAAAACCCGAAATAACTACGAGCATTCCCTTTTCTCTGTTGAACGGACGATGTAAATCACTCAATGTTCTGCACCTGCTCTCTCACCTTTTCTATTTCTGTCTTTAATGCTATTGCCGTATCTGCGATACTGAGGCTGTTGGCCTTGGATAAGGTCGTATTTGCTTCCCGGTTCATCTCCTGAGCTATAAAATCCAGCTCCCTTCCGCAGCTGCCTCCGGCACTGAGTTTATTCTTCATAGCGGCAATATGAGATTTCAGACGTACCATCTCTTCATCGGTGCACACCTTATCGGCAAAGATCGTGACCTCCGTCACTATCCTTCCCTCATCGGCCTTCAGGGAAGCATCCGAAAGAACTTCCGACAGCTTATCGTACAATCTGCTGCGATAGCTCTCTACGACCGAAGGTGAGCTTGACTCGATTCCGGCAACATAGCACTCCATTGCCGTCAGCTTTCCGATCAGGTCGTTTCTGAGATTTTCACCCTCCCTGTCTCTCTCGGCGCAGAAGCTTTCCACCGCCTCAATAACGGCAGGCTCCAGGATCTCCCAGTACTTTTCATCATCTCCTGTCGTATCCTCCATCGACAGCACGTCCGGAAATCTGGCAAGAAGACCTGCTCCTACATCATTTCTTATCCCGAAGGTATCCGCCATTTCATTCAGATACCTTATATACTCGGCAGCCAGTTCTCGATTATATATGAGCCTTTTGTCTGCTTCCGTATAATCCTCAAAGGTTATATAGACATCCGTCTTGCCTCTCTCGATATAGTTCTTGAGCAGCTTTCTGAGCTTTGCCTCAAAGACGTTGAATTTTCTCGGCATTTTAATGCTCAGATCCAGATACCTGTGATTTACTGATTTGATCTCTACTAGGACCCTGTAGGAATCCGTTATTATCTCAGACCGTCCAAAGCCGGTCATGCTCTTAATTGTACCCATTGATTAATTCCCACTGAAAAATACAAGGCATACGGCATCCGAAATTCAGAAAAGCATTTATCCTCTCAGTCTCCCGGCGCCTGACAGATACTGTTTTATCTTTAATCTTAACAAATCTCTCCCCTCGGTTCAATCATTATCGAGTAATTTGTATGGTAAATAACAAAACCTGGAGCTGCCTTCGGAACCCGCTTCAGTTCCTTTCTGCGGACATAATCCACCTCTATCTTAGCTGAGCTTCCCTTTGTTCTTCCGGATATTCCCTCCGCATGTCCGCTTCTTAAGGACTCATTTTCCTGCAGCATTCCCGCTTTCGAATAATATGCAGCCAGAGCCGCAGCTTCAAGGCATGTTTTATCCGGAAGCTCTCTGCTTCCTGTCTTTACAATCACATGTGAGCCCGGCATGTTTTTGGCATGAAACCACCAGTCGTTTGCATCTGCCGTTCCGAAGGTGAGCTCTTCGTTCTGATAATTGTTTCTTCCTACATATATATCAATTCCGTCGCTCGATACAAAATGAAGAGGAGCTGATCTTTCCTCACGGCGTTCCTTCTTTCCCGTAGTCTTTCCTGCCCTGCCGGCATTGCCTCGTCCTCCGGATGCCTTCGGATCGCTCTTTCCTGCTGAGTCTTTGCCGAATCGGTTCCTTCCCTGCACTCCTTTAGCTCCTGCTTTTCCCGCTTCGGACATGTCTTTCCTTCCGTAATATCCGCTTTCGTGCATTTCCCTGCGCAGCTCGTTGAGGTCGCTTTCTGTTTCGCACAGAGAGAGTGAGCCTGCTATGGACTCCAGATGATAGAGCTGATCCCTGCATTCGGCTGCCTGTATTTCCACTGCCTCCCTGGTGCGCTTCAGTTTCCCGTACCTGTCAAAATACTTTTTGGCATTTTCAGAAGCCGAAAGCTGCGGATCAAGCGGAACCCGGATCTGATTGCCCTCGTCATAATAGTTTTCACAGATCAGGTGATCCTCTCCTCCTTTAAGAGAATATCCGTAGGTGTTGATCATTTCACCGTATAATCTGTACTTTTCTCTTTTTTCCGTATCTGACAGCTGTTTTTCCAGTATCTCCAGTTTCCTTGACGCCCTCTCAGTCAAAGTCTTCAGAGTCCTTCTGATATCCTCGGACTTTGCCCTGATCCGGTTCTGTCTGTCTCTCTTTTCATAGAACAGCCTTACGACCTCTGACATGCTGTCATAACGGACTGTATTGAAGTCTCCTCCCTCAAGAGAGCTAAGTCTGATACCCGACAGATCTGATATCGCCTCTCCTTCATAAATAATGCATGGTTCAAAGCCTCCCTGTACAATGCTTTCCACAAGAGACGAAAACTCATTAAACAGCCTTTTTTCCTGTTCCTGTGTCAGGCCGTCATTCGTTATATCGGGATCTGTTCCGCACCTGAACAGAAGCTCCTCTGACAGCTTCGGACTGAAGCCGGTAAATGTCATATACAGCTTTTTGTACATCGGAAGTACGGGATTCGATCTTACTGCGGCGCCAAAGGCCTCGGGATCATTGTATATACTCAGAGGATTAAGCTTATCCGAGGCATCTGGAATAAAGTACCTTCTGCCCGGAAGCACCTCTCTGACAGAGCTCATCATGCCCGAAACATGCCGGATGCTGTCAATAATGGTGAGATCCTGTCTTGTCAGAATAATGTTGCTGTATTTTCCCATCAGCTCTGCGATAAGATATTTTTCGCTGAGGTCTCCCATCTCGTCCAGATGTTCTATCACAAACACAACTATTCTCTCAAGTCCTCTGTCGTCCTCCGCTCCGGCAGTGCCTTCCTCCGGCGCAAAGGCCTGACATGGCTGAAATATCCTTTTTATCCTGCCTCCTCCGATATGCTTTCTCAAGGCCATACAGAAATTGGGTGCAGTCACAGGAGACAGCGGATTGTCCTCCCTCAGATAGATCATCGGATTTGATGCATTAGCCGAGATACAGAGCCTGATCTGCTGTCTGCTGCATTTAAGTGTTAAAAGTAGCTCATCCTTTTCAGGCTGAGCTACTTTTGAAATGCTGCCCATAAGCAGCCTGTCATTCAATTCTTTTACTGCGGCAGCTACCGCAACACCGTCATAGGCCATCTGAACCTCTTAGATCATTCTTCTTCCCAGTTTGTATAGTACTGCTGAACATCATCATCCTCATCCAGAAGGTCGAGTGTACGGCGAAGATTCTTGACCATTGCCTCATCTGTTACTGATACGGTATTTGTAGGTATCATTGCAACCGATGCATCCGCCATAGGAACTCCGGCCTCATCAAGAGCCTGTCTGACAGCCTCAAAGTCCTCCGGTGCGGTGATTATCTCAAAGCTGTCCTCCTGCTCTCTGATATCCTCGGCTCCGGCATCGAGAGCGATCATCATAAGATCGTCTCCTGATCCTTCATACTCCTCACGGTCGATAACGATCTGTCCCTTGTTTTCGAACATAAAGGATACTGAGTTAGGTGTTCCAAGAGACCCCTGTCCCTTTGTGAAAGCAGACTTGACATTGGCAGCTGTACGGTTCTTATTGTCGGTAAGTGTATCTACTATTATAGCAACGCCGCCTACGCCGTAACCCTCATATCTCAGCTGCTGATAATCGGCTCCGTCTCCTCCGCCTGCAGCCTTCTTGATTCCTCTCTCTATGGTATCATTAGGCATATTTGCCGCCTTGGCCTTCTGAATAACAAACTTGAGCTTGAAGTTATTGTTAGGATCAGGACCGCCCTCTTTTACTGCAATAGCGATCTCTCGACCTATTATTGTATAGATCTTTCCCTTTGCTGCATCGTTCTTCTCTTTTTTTGCACGGATGTTGGCAAATTTTGAATGTCCTGACATAAATGACCCCTTTGTAAATGTATTAATGTATGATTGTACTGATCTGCCGCAACAGAGTAATATGATTCTGTTCAGTAAAATGCAATGATCTGACCATAACCTGAAAATTATAGCACATCTGTATCATTATGTGAAGCCTAACACTGTCAAAGCCGGCAATGGTCACAGCGCTCCGCCGTCACCCGCTTCACGGTCCGTATCAGTATATACGCGTCTCACTCTCTGCTTTATACCGCATATGATCTCATAGCTTATCGTACCGCACTTTTCAGCGATCTCCTCTGCGGTTATGATGTCTGAAAAGCATCCATCCGGCGATTCCTGCGTTCCCATCAGAACCACCTCGTCTCCCTTTACGGCATCCTGCACTCCGCTCAGGTCAATCATAAACTGATCCATGCATATGCTGCCAAGGATACGGCATCTTCTGCCCCTTACCAGAACCTCTCCGCCCTGTCCGGACATTATTCGAGGATAACCGTCGGCATAGCCGCAGCATACAGTACCTATGACCATATCCCGATCTGCAGTAAAACGATAGCCATAGCTTACAGATGTGCCTTTTCTGATAGTTCTGACATATGTTAGGAAGCTTCTCCATTTCAGTGCCGGTCTGAGATCGGCATTCTTCCGGTTTACCTCAGCCGAAGGATACAGTCCGTACAGACCAATGCCGCACCTGATCATTCCGAAGCCGTCCCCGGCTCCGATACCGTCTATCACCGCAGCGGTATTCGCACAATGCCAGAGAGGGACTCTTATCCCTTCGGCCTCTGCAAGCCTTCTGAATCCGTTAAAACGGTCAAGGGCTTTTCCCGCCTCTGTCTTATCCGCTTCATCCGCAGTGGCAAAATGTGTGAATACTCCGTCCACCCTGATATGCTCAAGAGAGATGAGCTTCTTCAGAACTGAGAGTCCGTCTTCGTCAGGCATTACGCCTATTCTGGACATCCCCGTATCGACAGCCAGATGAAGGTGGGCAGTAAGCCCGAGCTGACGCGCAGTCTTTTCCAGCAGGCTGCCGCTCTCGGCATCAAAAACAGTCAGCGTAATATCATTTTTGACAGCCGCCTCAAAATCCGTATCAAATACAGGTCCCAGCACCAGTATCCTGGCCTTTATTCCGTTTTCACGAAGCTCAAGGCCCTCGGCAGTACAGGCTACCGCAAAATAGTCGACCTGTTCTTCAATAGCCTGTGCCACTCTGACTGCGCCGTGTCCGTAGGCATCAGCCTTGACCGAGGCAAGAACAAAGCAGTCATGCTGCCTGCCTCCGGTCGGATCACCGGACATATTTATGTCATGACACCTCTTAAGCTCCGATATATTATGTCTGACAGCCGAAAGATCGACAACAGCGCCGCATCTTTCGTGTATCAGGTCATTGTAGTTTTTATTCATAGGCTTAAAAAAATTAGATGTTATTCACATTCGGCGACCGCAAAGGCACATACAAGTCCGCTGATGTCCGATATCGACACATGGATCCTTGAAATACCGGCTTCTTCGGCAAGCGCTGCCGCCCTGTCATACAGCTTTACATAGGGTTTTCCGTATTCATCCCGCAGTACTTCGATTTCGGACGGTGCAAAACCCGCAAAGCCCGTTCCGAGAGCCTTGGAAACCGCTTCTTTGACAGCAAAATCGCCGGCAAGCCTTCTCCTGTGAGTTAAAGCCTCCCGACGTTCTGAATCAGTATATACTCTCTTTAAAAAAGACTCTTTCGAGCAGGCCTT
>JAQXPY010000182.1 GCA_029100885.1 Clostridiales bacterium
CGACGCTCCACCACTGAGCCACTCGCGCAAAATGATTATCAACTGCCTCAGGCCAGAATCCTAAGTGCGAAGCACTTTCAGATTGTGAAGCCATGAACAATCTGGACATCTGCAAGTTCGATTCTGAAAATACAATCTGCAGATATCAACTGCCTCAGGCCAGAATCGAACTGGCGACACACGGATTTTCAGTCCGTTGCTCTACCAACTGAGCTACCGAGGCTCGCTTGTCAGAGAACTTTCATCCGTCAGACAGCATGATTATTTTACTACATTCTGATTAAAAGTCAATACCTTTTTTGATATTTCTGATATTATCCGATCTGATCTACTGCATCTTCATAAACTACTGCGCGAAGAGTGAGTTGTTCCTCTGCCACGAGCTTTGCAAGAACATAATAATGAGATTGTTCCGGGCGGGCTGAAAAGGCCATGCCTCCTGCCCGCCCAAAATACAGCTTAAACAATTAATACGAAGAATCATTTTTGACATTTACCGCGAAAAAATATCTTTGTCATTTATCGCTTCCGGAGGTTTAACACTCCATGTCTTTTCTTGTCTTCCATCAATTCATCAGTTAAACAGCACGATCCTGCTGCCGTTATCCCAGATCATCATACGGCTGCCCTTCTGAATATCATCCAGTGTCACGATCTGTCTTGTTTTGAACGGTACGATCTCAGTCGTTGCCGATGCGGCCCATTTTCCTCCGTTCTGGTCTGTTATCTCACAGATATTATCTGCCTGATTGTACTTTACCTCGGCAGCAACTACATATTCAACATCCTTGAGCGCATCCTCGGTTCCTACCACCATCGCCTGCATGGATGTCTGTCCCGGAAGTGACATGGTCATGATACCGTTTGACCACACATACGCCTTGGAGCCCACCTCTATGTCACCGATTCCGAGCGGAAGTCCTGTCTCCGCATCCACAAACGGTACTCCGTCAATGGTATGGAAGATAATATCCTGTCCATCGGCTGTTTCCTGCTTTCCTGACTCAATCGGTCCCTGTTCTCCTCTGTTTTCACCGGAGATAGCCTCATCAAAAGGAACGAACATCATTATGTCGCCTCTTTCCTCATTGACCTCGACAACCGTACCAAAGCCTTTGACAGGCTTATCCGTAAAATAATTTGCCGTAATATCCTCCTGCTCTGCATCCGTCTCCGTTTCTAATATCTCTACCTTGCTCTCAGACGAAGCAGCTTCGGTCACTGCTTCCGCAGTCTCCTGTGCTGTTGTTTCATTATTGCTTCCCGCCCCGCATGCTGTCATTGCAAGTGCTGCAGCACATACGGCTGCTGTAATAAATAATCTCTTTTTCATAATAATTGCCTGTCCTTTCAGTATGTTATCACGATTTAACTCAATTTTATGCCGTTCGATCTGTTGTTCTGTCTGTTGTTCCGCCCGGTCTGTCGCTCAGCCCTGTGCTCACTTCGCCTTTCAGTCCGGCATTCGATCTGTTGTTCCGCCCGGTCCGTCGCTAAGTCCTTCGCTAAGTCCGTCATTCAGCCCGGCGTCCTATCTGTCTGTCGTCTTATCCGGCGTATTTCTCTTAACGCTACAACAATATACCATCTTCTATCATATAAATCCTGTTGGTTTTCCTTACGTTTTCGTGTAAATACTGTGAACTGCTTAAATTATTATAAAACAATTATTAATATTCTGTTTTTCGGAATACTCATGACCTCACGGACAGGTCATTCAATAAATATCTCCTCCAGTGCATTCAGGTTCTCATCAGAATGCTCTATCTCCCGTGCATATCTGTAGGCTGCCTCAATGATTCCTCCTTCAAAGCTGTTGGCTGCGTTTATCTGCAGTATCCACCATGTGCTGCAGATCGCAAGCAGCGCCTTGGAATATATCCATCCGTCATAGACCGCTCCGCAAAAATATGTGTATATCCAGAACATCATGAGCTGCTCCGCCTGTATTTCTTCCTCTGCGGACAGCACAAGCTCATCATTCCATGCTTCCCATGTCCTGTTCAGGACATCAGCCCACCCCGGTTTCAGCATTTCCATCTCAAACAGTCTTGAAAATGCGTTTTTTCCCAAAGGCTCCTTCAATCCGTAACCCATTATCGGAAGCTCGCTGCCATTGTTACCCCGAACCGTATCTACTGTTTCCAATTCAGACATTGCTCCCTCGGCAGCCGCCCCGGTCTTACGATCTGTTCCGTATATCAGTCTGTCCATGTCAAACATACGGTCGGCATCCACACATACCTGCAGCCCGGCAGCAAACTCCATTATTCTTTCGGCTTTTTCCCTGAAGCCTATGCCTCTGTCCTGTATTATCCCGTACAGCACCTCTCTCGCATCCAGAAGCTTTACATACAGAAGATAATCGAAATCCTCAAATTCCTCCGCCTCATCAGTCTCAGTATCGAAAAATGTCAGCGGTTCCTTTCTCTCAAGTATGATCCTCGCAGCTTCCGGACAGGATAATGACAGTGAATACTCCCTGACATCCTCATATTCCTCCACATGCCTCGGATATCTGCCGCAGGTATCACAAAGCGCATTCTCTCCCAAAGTCAGCTGTATGCTGCACAGTCCGTTTTCATTCAGCATACTGCAGCGTCCCTGCTCGTCTGTATTAAAATACTCCTCCTGCCAGTTGACTCCCCTGCGAAGCCTCTCATCCAGCACAGAGTCTCCGGACGCCCTGTACAGCTCCAGACTGTCCTCATCGATCATTATCTGCCAGCCTCCGGCACAGCAGCTGTCCGG
>JAQXPY010000183.1 GCA_029100885.1 Clostridiales bacterium
AAGCCTAAGCTCTTCGGAAACAGTCTCGGAGTTCCTGGAGTCTGGATAACGGTCGGTATCGTTGTGGGAGGAAAACTATTCGGAGTGCCGGGTATCCTTCTGGCAGTTCCGGTGGTCGGCATTATCACATTTGTTTACAGAGGATATATTGAAAGATGTGAACGGATTCGCCTGAGTGCAGGAGAGGATGACAGCCCCGATTCTGTTTTGGAGGATGAATCGTAAGCAAAAAGCAGAAATCGACGAGACGGCTGAAGCGGAAACCGTATCAACGGAGTAAAAGCAGATAGATGAAAAAATCTCGGTTCATTTTAGAAAACGGAAAAAACAAAATGTCGAATAGGTATTTCCTATTAAAAATATCAGGGCTGATATTAATGTCAGCCCTGTTTTTGGCATCCGCTCCGTCGGCACCGCTGCAGGTACAGTATACTTATGCGGCACAGGACGATGCAAAGGACTACACTACGGAATGCTGGTGGAACGATAATTATGAAACAGGAAGAATAGGTCTTAAATGGGAGAAATGCGAATCCAAGACAAAGTACAAGATAGATGTCTACAAGGGAACTTCTTCCAGTCCTATAAAAAGCTGGACTCAGTCAGGACTTGAGTACGACTTGTCACAGACGATAGTCAAAAAAGGAACAGGTGTATATTATTTCACGGTAACTCCTGTTTCGGGCGGTTCGAACTACATGGTAAGATCTGACGATCTGGAGATAGATTCGGAGTATCTGAAAAAGACCAAGGCCTATGTAAAGCAGAAAACGGCCGACAACATAGATACAACTCCGGGATGGCACATGTATCCGAACGGTACCTGGGTATATTATACTGAAAACAGGGAACTGCTGAAAAATGACTGGCTTGAGTATAACGGTGACTGGTATCATTTTTCATCCAAGGGACTCATGCAGACAGGATGGCAGGCCATAGATAAATACTGGTATTATTTCGGAACAGACGGAAAAATGCGTCATGATACCAGAACTATCGAGGGAAGATATCTGAACAGCCAGGGAGTCTGGATAGACGAAGCCACAGGCGAAGGAGTATCCTCCAAGGGAAGCAACAGAGTGCCGGCGACCTTGACCAAGCTGCAGACAGCCACTGTCAATACCTCGGAAAAAGCAACGGAACCCGGCAAGGCCAAGTCGGTAACATTTTCCGGAGGAACCGGAGTTTCTGTTTCAAATGTGGAGTTTTCGGCTCCATTTGAGCAGTGGAGTCCGGGAGTAGCGGTACAGGTATCCATGGACCTTTCCGCCAATACAAATTATACATTTACAAACGATACCAAGATAACCTGCCGCGGAGTCAGCGGAATGGTTGTAAAGGGCAGCGGAGACAACAGCAGACATGTAACGGCAACATATATACCGAAGACGGTACTGGAGCTGCCTTCTCTCATATACATGGATGATTCTTTCGTACTGCATTGGACCAAGGTAAAGCATGCGGAAAGATATAAGATCACGATATATTCGGAGGAGCTGCAGCAGGAAACAGTAACTGTAAATGAAAACAGATTTGATCTGAACAATTATGTCGATTCCTATAATAATGATAATATACTTAAGATCCAGCTGTCAGCCATGGCAAATTCAAAGAAGACCAAGACATATCAGGAGTCTCAGGCATATGTGATAAATGATCTCCATGAATTTGCCGGGACCCATACGGTAAGTGGAGAGATACGGCAGATCGACACGAAGCTGATGTATACGGACAGTTCCGGCGAGGAAGCAAAAAACAAATGGGTAAATATCCTCGGCGGCTGGATGCATTTTAACAGGGGAGGATATGCGGAGCCTGAGGGCTGGTTCAAGGATACGGACGGAAACTGGTATTATTTCGGAGCGGATCATCTGATGAAGACCGGATGGCTGGACTATGAAGGCTTCAGGTATTATCTCAGGGAGAACGGGGACGGAGGTCCGCTGGGCTCTGCAGTGCTCGGCACGGCAATAATAGAGGGCACAGAGTATCATTTCAATGACGGAAGCAGGCAGGACATACCTGTTGCGGCATGTTATTAGTGGCATACGGAAAAACGAGGACAATATGCTGTTTGGAAAGAACAGAAAACTCAGGAATAAAGAAGAACAGAAGTGCTCCTTAGACGGTAAGAATAAGGAATCGAAAGCGGTTCCGGACGGAAGTAAACAGGACACGAGTGCGGCTTCGACCGGCGGCGTTGCGGAAAAAAGAAAAACGGCAGCGGAATTAAGAGCTGCGATGGAACAGCGGATAAAGCGAAATGAAAGATTTGCATCGGTCATGGGCAGGATGTTCAGGCTGATTGTATCCGCAGATCTTACGTACAATTCATATTTTACCGAGTCCGGAAGCCTGCGTATCTTAGGAGAAAATGTCGCCGACAGAGGCTGGTACGACAGTATGTATAACCTGATGATGTCCAGGATACATACGGATGATGCGGAAAGATTTGAGGCGCTGTTTTCGAGAGAAGAGCTGAGTAAGCTCATAAGAGAAAAGGACAGTGTTACAGGAAGCTTCAGGTTCCAGTACCCGCAGTATGCATCCGAAGCCGCAGGCAGGAAAGAAGCCGAAGACGCCGATCTTAATACAACAGAAAAGGTGGAAGGACTATCAGTCGATGAATCGGATCTTAAAGCAGCAGAAGCGGCAGACACCGAATCGATCAAAGAAGCAGAATGGGTGTCCGCAGATGATGATCGCAAGGTGACCGAAGATAATGAAGCTCCGGAGATCAGATATGTGAGATATGAAATAAGGGCGGACAGGATCAGGGATATAGCAGAGCCGAGGATCTGCTGTATGATATATGTCAGAGAGGTACAGCTTGACAGAGCGGAGTCTGATGAGATCGCTGCGTCAATAAGCCTGATCAGTGATCCGGGAGATCCTGCAGATTCCGAAGATAACGCCGCAATGGTTGTGGGGAATATGCTCACAAGGAGCTTTCTTTCACGCAAGGACATGCTGTTTGCCGAATACGAGACTGAAACCGACAAGCTGACGATCATTCCGGGAGAATCCGGCACGGCAGAGAGGGAAATATCATTCTTTACAGCCTCACCTGAGCGTATATCCGACTCATTGATACATCATGAAGATGTGGAGACGGTGTTCGGTCTCATAGATGCCGGAAAGAAATGGAAAAACGGGTCGGCAGAGGTGAGGCTGCGCCTTAAGGGTCTTCACGAGGATCAGATGTCATCGTATCTGGTCAATTCCTATCCGTCAGGAGACCGTATAGGCGTCAGAGATATTACATTCATAATAACCGACCTGAATTCCAGAAAGAAACCCGTTAACAAAAAGGACAGGCTGTCAGAGAATGGTTCGGAGATCCTTAAAGGACTCTTTGCGGGAATATTTGAGCTGGATTTCACAAGAGATCAGATAGAGCAGGCTGTGATCATGGACGGAGGCATCAGGAGACAGAACAAGCCATACAGGCTCGGACTCTGGGTAGACAGCCGCATCTCAAAATCGGTAATCGGAAGCAACAGCATAGAAATGTTCAGAAGCATATGCTCGAGGACATTTCTTGAGAAAAATGTCAGAAACGGCAAGTACTCCGCAGAGGTGGAAATGAAGCTGCCTGGAAGCACCGAGTACAGATGGTACGAGATACTGGTGCGGGCAGAGGAAGGCGAAACAGGAAAGTATCTGCATTTTTATAAGGATATAAATGAACTCAAGCTGGCCAGGGATGCAAGAAACAGACTGAATGAGCAGTACAAGTTTGCTAACTACAACAGATCGGCACTGGAGGTTCTGGCCGGGCTGGTCGAGTTCAGAAGCGTCGAGACAGGAACCCACATCATACATGTAAAGGAACTGACACGCATCATACTTGAGGACATTGCGAACCGCAGCCCTCAGTACGGTCTGGATAAGAAAAAGATCGAGATATATTCGGAGGCGGCAGTACTGCACGATATAGGAAAGCTGACTGTGCCGGACAGCATCCTGAACAAGCAGGAAAGGCTGACTCCTGAGGAAACAGAGATCATGCGCAGCCATACTGTAAACGGAGCGATGATAGTTGACAGAATGTGGTCCCAGGGAAACAATGAGATGTATGCCTACAGCAGAGATATAGTTCTGCATCATCATGAGAGGTATGACGGAAACGGTTATCCGGACGGACTTGTGGGCGACGAGATCTCCATAGGAGCACAGGCCGTGGCGATCATGGACGTATATGACGCATTGACCAGTGAAAGAGTCTATAAGAGCTCGATAAGTCACGATGAAGCAATGAAGATGATCTGCGAAGGAAAATGCGGAGTATTTAACCCGAGATTGCTTGAGTCGCTGAAGGCATGCTCCGGGCGGATAAAGGAACTTTACAACAAGGATGGTAAGGAAACGAGGGAATAAACATGGCAGGTGAACTGAATATCAAACCCGGAACAAAGATGCAGATAGCATATGATGTTCCGCTGTCTGAGCAGCCCGACTTCAACATGGCAAGCTCATTCGGCAAGGGTCTGGACGAGTCGGCATTTCTGATATCTGTCCCGATGAGGGGTGGAAAAGCCGTTGAATTTGATGAGAGCAAAAAGCTCCTGATAAAATACAGCAACGGATCCGAATCAGAAATAGTAGCCGGCTATGCGGATGATGTAGTCAAACAGGGCATCAGAAGCTACTGGAAGATCAGGCGCGTAACGGAACACAGGCAGTTTTTTCAGCGTGCCGATGAACGTATCAAGGTCTCATTGAAGACGGAATATCTGCAGGATACCTGGCCGGTAAATATTGACGGAATAATAGAAAAGGAAGATGCTCTTACACTGGATATATCCGCCGGCGGCGCGGCTCTGTTTGTGAACAGAAGATTTGAAGTCGGAGAGATCATACAGATGTTTTTGCCGAGGCTCGGAACAGGAGAGGAAGGCGCTGCCAAGGGGGATATAGTATCCGTGGTCTGCTGGCAGAGAGAAGCACCAAAGGGCGGAGCATACAGATTTGTATGCGGTGTTCAGTTCAGATTTGCCGGACCTGAGGAAAAGGAAGATCTGAGGCGCTATGTGGCATTTGTAAAGAAGAGATATAAGCTGTAAACAGACAGGTTCTGGAAATGTTCGGAAAACGAAAGAATAAACTGAATAAAACAGAAGCCGATGTCAATATCCCGGAGCAGAAATTTGCGGATCCTTTTTCCGAGGATGCCTTCGGAGGAGAGTTCGATGTCCCGGGGACGGGTCCAGGAACCGGAGGAGCTGTGACGGCCCAGGATACTGCGGCAGCCGGAAAAGCTGCCGCAGGGAACATTGCATCAGGAAATGCTGCGACAGGAAATGCTGCAGCAGGAAACGGTGCATCAGGAAGTGCTGCAGAAAGCGATTCGGAAACCGGTCTGAATGCCGGAGGCGTCCGGAAAAAGGCTGTCGCAGCAAAGCGTAAAGGGAAAGGCATTTTCAGGAAGAAAAAGAAGTCCGACGAAAAGGCTCTGGTCCGAATAGAAGAGA